>NZ_JBWMAU010000020.1:0-60631 GCF_056521445.1 Rhodoferax sp. LB1P47
TGGAACTCAGGAGGGGCCTGGGGGTCCAGTAAGAGGGCCCTGCTGGGGTTTGTGAATGCGGCCAGCTCCACCAGTGCAGCGCGTACCGCGTCACTATCCCTTCCTGCCTCATCCTGCACAAGGTCTGCGGCATAGACCCCCTGGGCGATTGCCTGGGCCAGTTCGGGAGTGACTGCGGATATGGGGGCTGTTGGTGCTGGCTTCGCCGCTTCGCGCTGCCGTTCTTGCTGTGCGTGCGCTGCTTGGAACCGTATGGACACTTCCGCATTGCGAACAGCTACCCGGACCTTTGCGGTTTCGTAGTCGGCGGTCTTTAGAGATTCGTCAAACTCAGCGCACCCAATGAGGGGAACAAGTTTTTCAGGGACACGGCGGCGGAACCAATACTGTCCACCGCGTAGGCGTAGATAGGGCGTTTTCTTCACGGTTTGCACACTCCGATATTAGCTGTTTGTGTGACAGCTTTGTGGGACAGTGCAGCCTTGAAAAGGCCCTATAGGCTTGCAACCCGCATGAATACTGAGGTTGCACCAATATGGTGCGGCTGGCGGGGATCGAACCCACGACCCTTGGCTTCGGAGGCCAATACTCTATCCACTGAGCTACAGCCGCAACGTGGGCGATTGTAGCCGCTGCCCGTAATGGGCCTGAAACCGGTATTTCCAGGGCCCGTAAAGGGGCGACAGGTATACTCGCAGGCCAATAAGAGCCCCCGATTTGTACCGATTTTTTGAGGACACCATGAGCGCCAACCCCCATGACCACGCGGCAGAAGAAGACCACACCGGTCCTATCAAGAATCCCAAGCAACTGCTGGTGGCGGTGTTTTTCTCATTTGTGATTCCGATTTTTGCCATCATTGGCCTGGTGTATTACGTGGTCTCCGATGCCAAGCCTGCGGGCAGCAATTCGGTGGAGACGATGGTGCTGGGTGGCATGACGGAGCAGTCGCAGAGCCAGGCACTGGCGGCCCGCATCCAGAAGATTGGCGCGGTCGAGATCCGCGATGCCAACCGCGAACTCAAATCCGGCGAAGAGGTGTTCAAGGCGCAGTGCAGTTCTTGCCACGCCACGGGCTTGGCGGGTTCACCCAAGTTTGGCGATGCTAGCGCCTGGGGTGCGCGCATCAAAACCGGCTATGCAGCCCTGCTGCAATCTGCCATTGGCGGCAAGGGTGCGATGGGCGCACAAAGTGGCGGCGATTTTGACGACACCGAAATCGCCCGCGCGGTGGTCTACATGGCCAATGCCGGCGGTGCCAGCTTTCCGGTGCCCACCAAACCCGCAGCGACCGAAGATGCCGCAATGGCAGCCAAGTAAGCGCCCAACACCTTCGACAAAGGCCGGTTCAACCGGCCTTTTTTAATGGTCAAATCAGTGCTTAGCGCATATTCCACCTGCGCCACAAGCTACTATTTTGATAGTAAATAAGGGCTCAAAAGGTAGCCAAACTGGGTGGGCAAGCGGGCGGACTCTACGGGCTGCGGCACCCACAGGCCTTGCTCTACCGCGTCGGCAGCAAAGCCCATGTCCAGGGTGTGGACCAGGCCAAAGCCCAGGTCGGTGTCCAGGTACAAATGGCCTAGTTCGTCCAACACGCAACGCTGCACCCGCGCGGCCTGGCCGGTGTGGGCCTGCACCGAAAAGTCGGGCTGTACGCGCCACACATAGGGCGTGATTTCCAGCTCCACATACACGCGCTGCGGCCCGTTCTGGAAGTACCAGCGGCCCTGGCGGTCAGCCTCGTAGTTGCGCTGGATAAAGTCGATCAGCTTCTCGTGCCGCAGCAGCGATCCTTTGCTCTGCGCCGTGGCCCCGGTGCCCGCAAACGGCCCGGCCGCCTGCGCCGGGTCGTCGCGCAGGTACCAGTTGCCGCGCGCGTCCAGGCCCAACCAGCCATAGCAGTCGGGTACGTTGGGCCATTTGGCGATGGCTTGTTTGACGATGTCGTCCATAGTTGCTTATTTAATTGCCTGTAAAAGCCAGCCGCCGACGGCATCGGGCATGCTGCGCACGTGGCCGGGGATGGGGCCGTGGGGAAAGCCGACATGGCCACCGTGGCTGGGCTGCCACAGGGTGACGTGTGCGCCCACCGCGTCCTGGTGCGGCAGGCTCCAGACGGGCACAAAAGGGTCGTTGCGGGCATTGACCACCAACGCCGGGATGCGGATCTGCGCCAGATGCGGCTTGGCCGAGGCGCGGGCCCAGTAGTCTTCGGTGCTGCGGTAGCCGTGCAGCGGGGCGGTGAAGATGTTGTCGAACTCGTACAGGTCGCGTGCATTCAGCAGGGCCTCGCGGTTGAACAGGCCAGGGTGCTGCTCCAGCTTGCGCAGGGCTTTGGGCTTCATGCTGCGCAAAAACATGCGGGTGTAGATGTGGCGGTTCAGGCCCCGTCCGATGGCCCAGCCGCTGGCCGCCAGGTCGGTGGGCGCACACACGGCGGCCACGGCCCGCACCACCTGGCGCGCCTGGTTGCCCATTTCTTCGGCCCAGCGCAGCAAGGCGTTGCCGCCCAGCGAAATGCCCACGGCGATGACCTTGCCCCGGTGCTTGGTCTTGAGGCGCTTGAGGACCCAGCCAATTTCCTCAAAATCACCCGAGTGGTAGGCGCGTGGCCCCAGATTGAGTTCGCCGCTACAGCCCCGAAAATGCGGCACAGCGAAGCCCATGCCGTGGGCCCGTGCGTAGTCGGCAAAAGCTTCGGCGTAGTGGCTGCCCGACGAACCTTCCAGCCCGTGGAACAACACCAGCAGGGGACGGTCGGCGGCGCTGGCGGCTGGATCGGCAACGTGGCCTGCGGCATCGCAGAAATCCACGTCGATAAAGTCCATGTCGGGCGTGATCCAGCGCTCGCGCCGGAACCGGGGCCGGGGGCCGAAGACGCGGCGCGAGTACAGGGCCGGCCAGATGGTTTGGGCATGCCCACCGGGCAGCCACCAAGGTGCCACATAATTCATAGCTAGTTACGCAAGCGAAATATGCGCTAGAGGCTTATTTTGTTTAAATTTCATGTCAATGGAGTAATGGCGATGCCGTGCCCGATTCCTGCATATCGCGGCCACTGCCGGGGCTGGCGTGGTGGGCCACCATACGCCAGCCCTGGGCGGTCTTGTGGTAAACGTTGGTGGCGATGGCAAAAGCCTCGCGCGGGCCCTCGGCGGTCATCACCTCGA
Organism: Rhodoferax sp. LB1P47; assembly: GCF_056521445.1. Classification (NCBI taxonomy): domain Bacteria; kingdom Pseudomonadati; phylum Pseudomonadota; class Betaproteobacteria; order Burkholderiales; family Comamonadaceae; genus Rhodoferax; species Rhodoferax sp. LB1P47. The sequence goes on from NZ_JBWMAU010000020.1 coordinate 3,174, forward strand.
TGCGCTCCACCAGGGTGTGCACCGCGCTGGCCAGCGCATCGACCCGGCGCACATGCTCTGGCCAGGCACGGATGCGGGCCTGGCTGAACATCGCATCAAAAGCCGCGCGGATGGCCGCCACGCCCACCACGCGTGGCCCACCGGGGTGGACGCAGACGATATCGTCCTCGTCAGCCCAGCAGGCCATGAGCTTGTCGATATCGCCCTTTTGTAAGGCATCGTAAAAGGCGGCTTCGGTGTCATCGGCGGTGCCGCCCACGGTGGCGGCCTGGAGTTTGGCTTTGGGCATGGGTTGAACCGCTTTGAAAGTGCTGCAATTTTGCCTTGCTTTGGCCAGCCTGCTGGTGGGGGTGTGCTAAGGTCAAACGCTATAGGCGCCCGCACGCGGCCCACCCTTGGAGGAATTCACATGCAACGCTGGTTACCCGCCCTACTGCTCGCATCCGCCCTGACCGGCTGCGGCTACAACGACTTTCAACGCCTGGACGAGCAAAGCAAGGCCGCCTGGAGCGAGGTGCTGAACCAGTACCAGCGCCGTGCCGACCTGGTGCCCAACATCGTGGCCACCGTCAAGGGCGAAGCCGCGTTTGAGCAAGACACGCTGACCAAGGTGGTGGAAGCCCGCGCCAAGGCCACGTCCATGCAGGTCACGCCCGAGACGCTGAACAACCCCGAGGCCTTCGCCAAGTTCCAGGCCGCCCAGGGCGAACTCGGCAGCGCCCTGAGCCGCCTGATGGTAACGGTGGAGAAATACCCCGACCTGAAGGCCAACAAAGGCTTCAGCGACCTGCGGGTGCAGTTGGAAGGCACCGAAAACCGCATCACCGTGGCCCGCAACCGTTTTATCGGTACGGTGCAGGAGTACAACGTGCTGGCCCGCAGCTTCCCCAGCAATCTGACGGCCAAGGTGATGGGCTACGCGGCCAAGCCCAGTTTCACGGTGCCAAACGAGGCCGCCATCTCTGCCCCGCCGGTGGTGGACTTCAAGAAGTAAGCCGCCATGCTGCTGCGCCTGTTCGCCAGTTGCTGGCTGTCGCTGCTAGCGGTGACCTGCCACGCCCAGAGCGTGCTGCCGGTGCCTGCGCTGACCGGCCACGTGGTCGACACCACGGCCACCCTCAGCGCGGCGCAGTTGCAGGCGCTGGAGGCCAAGCTGAGCGCATTCGAGGCCAGCAGCGGCGCGCAGGTGGTGGTGCTGATGGTGCCGACCACCCAGCCCGAAGACATCGCCAGCTACGCCAACCGCGTCGGCAACGCTTGGAAGATTGGCCGCAAAGAGGTGGGTGACGGGCTGATCCTGCTGGTGGCCAAGAACGACCGCAAGCTGCGCATCGAGGTGGCCAAGACGCTGGAGGGCGCAATTCCCGACCTAGCGGCCAGCAACATCATCCAGGAGGCCATCACTCCGCGCTTCAAGCAGGGCGACTTTGCCGGGGGTGTGGATGCCGGTGTAGAGCACATCATGGCGCTGGTGAAGGGCGAGGCCTTACCTGCGCCCCGAGCCAAAGCCGCCAACGCCAACAGCGGCTTTGACTGGCAGGAACTGCTGGTTTTTGCGGTATTTGCCGTGCCGATTGCGGGTGCGCTGGCACGCAGCATCTTTGGCCCCAAGCTGGGTTCGCTGCTCACCGGCGGGGCGGTGGGTGCGTTGGTCTGGTTCATCTCGGCCAGCCTGTTGGTTGCGTGGGTGGCGGCGGTGGCAGCACTGCTGTTTACGCTGGTATCGCGCATGGGCAGCGCCTCGCTGGGCGGCCGGGGCGGCTTTGGTGGAGGTTTGGGCGGCGGTGGATTCGGCTCCGGTGGACGCAGCGGTGGCGGCGGATTCCGTTCTGGGGGTGGCGGCAATTTTGGTGGCGGTGGTGCCTCCGGGGGGTGGTAATGGGCCTGTGGAACACCTTGCAACGGTTGGTAAAGCACTGCTGGCAGGACGCATCCGGTGCGGCGGTTCCCGCCGCCATGCGCACACGTCTGGCCAGCCGGGTCAGCGCCAGCGAACAGCGGCACACCGGCGAAATCCGCATCTGCGTGGAAGCCGGCTTGCCGCTGAGCTACCTGCGGCGCAACGCCCCGGCGCGCGAGCGGGCGGTGATGCTGTTTGGCAAGCTGCGGGTCTGGGACACCGCGCACAACAATGGCGTACTGATTTACCTGCTGCTGGCCGACCACGCCATCGAACTGGTGGCCGACCGGGGCCTGAACACCCGCGTCTCGCCCGCCGAGTGGCAGGCGATGGTGGTGCACCTGGGTACGGCCTTGCAGGCGGGCCGGTACGAAGACGGTTTGACGGCCGCGCTGGAAGAGGTGTCGGCGGTGCTGGTGCAGCATTTCCCGCTGCTGCCGGGTAACGTGCGGGGCAATGAATTGCCGAATGCACCGGTGTTGGTGGACTGAGTCAGCATTTGAAATTCAGGCTATTTTTCAACAGTCAAAATTGGGCTTAGCGCATACAGAACCTGCGCAATACGCTCCTATTTTTAATATCAAAAATAGGAGCAAGCACTCCGCCATTGCAGCCACAAAAAAGCCGCTCAAGAGCGGCTTTTTTGGGAGTGTCAGTGAAGACTAGCGGTTCTGGCGGAACTTGCGCAGTGCCGAAATCTGGGCCGCCATGATGGCCAGCTCGGATTGGGCCTTGGCGATGTCCAACTGGCCTTTAGCGTTGCGCAGGGCTTCTTCGGCAGCGGCTTTGGCGGCGTTGGCTTTTTCTTCGTCCAGGTCCTTGCCGCGAATCGCCGTGTCAGACAACACGGTAACGCAGTTAGGCTGCACTTCCAAAATGCCACCGGCCACGAAGATGAATTCTTCGGTGCCGTCGGCCTTTTCAATGCGCACCGATCCCGGCTTGATACGGGTGATCAGCGGGGTGTGGCGCGGATAAATGCCCAGCTCGCCCGACTCGCCCGGCAAAGCCACAAACTTGGCTTCGCCCGAGAAGATGGATTCTTCGGCACTGACAACATTCACGAGCATGGTGGTCATAGGTTTCCTTTGGGTCCAGCGTAATGACGATGGGATGCCACTGTGGCGCAGCACCCCGCCGAAGGGGATTAGACCTTCTTGGCCTTTTCGATGGCTTCGTCGATAGAGCCGACCATGTAGAACGCTTGTTCTGGCATGTGGTCGCATTCGCCGGCCACGATCATCTTGAAACCACGGATGGTTTCCGACAAAGGCACGTACTTGCCAGGCGAACCGGTAAACACTTCGGCCACGTGGAACGGCTGGCTCAGGAAACGCTGGATCTTGCGGGCACGGGCCACAGCCAGCTTGTCGTCAGGCGCCAAGTCGTCCATACCCATGATGGCGATGATGTCACGCAGTTCACGGTAGCGCTGCAAAGTACCCTGCACGGCACGGGCCGTGTTGTAGTGGTCTTCACCCACAACCAACGGGTCCAGCTGGCGGCTGGTCGAGTCGAGTGGATCGACCGCAGGGTAGATACCCAGCGAAGCGATGTCACGGCTCAACACCACGGTGGAGTCCAAGTGGGCGAAAGTGGTGGCAGGCGATGGGTCGGTCAAGTCATCCGCTGGCACGTAAACGGCCTGGATGGAGGTGATCGAGCCAACCTTGGTGGAGGTAATACGCTCTTGCAGACGGCCCATTTCTTCGGCCAGGGTAGGCTGGTAGCCCACGGCGGAAGGCATACGGCCCAGCAGTGCGGACACTTCGGTGCCGGCCAGGGTGTAGCGGTAGATGTTGTCCACGAAGAACAGTACGTCGCGGCCTTCGTCACGGAAAGATTCCGCAATGGTCAGACCGGTCAAGGCCACGCGCAGACGGTTGCCTGGAGGCTCGTTCATCTGGCCGTAAACCATCGCCACTTTGGACTCTTCGAGGTTCTCGAGGTTCACCACGCCGGAGTCGGCCATCTCGTGGTAAAAATCGTTCCCTTCACGGGTACGCTCACCCACACCAGCAAACACGGACAAGCCGCTGTGTGCCTTGGCGATGTTGTTGATCAGCTCCATCATGTTCACGGTCTTGCCGACACCGGCACCACCGAACAAGCCAACCTTGCCGCCCTTGGCAAACGGGCAAATCAGGTCAATCACCTTGATGCCGGTTTCCAGCAGTTCTTGCGAAGGGCTGAGTTCGTCGTATGCGGGGGCTTTACGGTGGATGGTGGCGGTCAGTTCCTGGCTGACAGGACCCCGTTCGTCGATGGGCGCACCCAGCACGTCCATGATGCGGCCCAGGGTGGCCTTGCCCACGGGAACGGTAATGCCCGCGCCGGTGTTGTAGACCATCAGTCCACGGCGCAGGCCGTCGGAAGAACCCAGCGCAATGGTACGGACAATGCCGTCACCCAGCTGCTGCTGCACTTCCAGGGTCAGCGCAGAGCCTTCCATTTTCAGCGCATCGTAAATGCGGGGCATGCTGCTGCGGGGGAACTCAACGTCCACCACGGCACCAATACACTGGACAATTTTTCCCTGAACGCGGGCGTTCACTTCTGCATTTTCTTGAGCCATTTTTGCTCCAATAAATTGAATCTTGAAATCGGTGACGGACTGGGACAGTAGCGCAGCTTAAACAGCCGCCGCACCTGCCACAATTTCCGACAATTCTTTGGTGATCGCTGCTTGGCGGGTCTTGTTGTAGATCAGCTTCAGCTCGGCAATCACGCTACCCGCGTTATCGGTAGCCGCCTTCATAGCGACCATGCGCGCGGCATGCTCAGATGCCATGTTTTCCGCGACCGCCTGGTAGGCCAGGGCCTCCACGTAGCGGACCAACAAATTGTCGATCACCGACTGCGCATCGGGCTCATAGATGTAGTCCCAGGTGTTGGCCTTGCCAGAAGCCTTGGTTTCCGCTTGCATCTTGGCAGACGACAAGGGCAACAACTGCTCCACCACCGCCTCTTGCTTCATGGTGCTGACAAACTTGTTGTACACCAGATAGACAGCGCTGATTTCGCCCTTTTCATAGGCATCCAGCAGCACCTTGAGCGGGCCGATCAGCTTGTCCAGGTGTGGCTTGTCACCCAGATGGGTCACATGCGCTACCACCTGGGCACCGGTACGGTTCAAAAAGCCGAGACCTTTACCGCCAATGGCCACTGTTTTCGCGGTCAAACCCGCAGCCTGCGCGGCGCGCAGCTTGTGGGTCAACGCACGGAACAGGTTGGTGTTCAAACCACCACACAAACCCTTGTCGGTGGTCACCACCACGTAGCCTTCGGCCTTTGCGCCGTTGGCTTGCATGAAGCTGTGCACGTACTCGGGGTTCGCCTGGCCCAGATTGGCGGCGATATCGCGGATCTTGTCGCTGTACGGGCGGGCCGCTTTCATCCGCTCCTGTGCTTTACGCATCTTGGAGACGGAAATCATTTCCATCGCCTTGGTGATCTTCTTGGTGTTTTCCACCGATTTGATCTTGGTGCGTAGTTCCTTGCCTGATGCCATGACTGGCTCCTAGTTAAGCGAAGGTCTTCTTGAACGCCGTCACAGCAGCGTGCAACTCAGCTTCCGCTTCCTTGTCCAGTGCTTTCGAGGCTTCAATCTTGGCCAACAAAGCCGCATTCTTGTCCTTGAGGTAGCCGTGCAAGCCATGCTCAAAAGCCAAGATCTTCTTGACTTCGATATCGTCCATGAAGCCCTTGTTCACTGCGAACAAAGTGGCACCCATCAACGACACGGACAAGGGGCTGTACTGGGCCTGCTTCAGCAACTCGGTCACGCGGGCACCGCGGTCCAACTGCTTGCGGGTCGACTCATCCAAGTCAGAGGCGAACTGGGCGAAAGCCGCCAATTCACGGTACTGTGCCAAGTCGGTACGGATGCCGCCAGACTGGCTCTTGATGATCTTGGTCTGGGCAGCGCTACCGACGCGAGACACCGAGATACCGGCGTTGATCGCAGGACGGATGCCGGCGTTGAACAGCGAGGTTTCCAGGAAAATCTGGCCATCGGTGATCGAGATCACGTTGGTTGGCACAAAAGCAGACACGTCGCCGGCTTGCGTTTCAATGATCGGCAGAGCCGTCAAAGAACCGGTTTTACCCTTGACTTCACCCTTGGTGAAAGCTTCGACGTAGTCGACATTCACACGGGCGGCGCGCTCCAGCAGGCGGCTGTGTAGATAAAACACGTCGCCAGGGTAGGCTTCGCGGCCTGGTGGGCGGCGCAACAGCAAGGAAACCTGGCGGTAGGCCACGGCTTGCTTGGACAAGTCGTCGTACACGATCAGGGCGTCTTGACCACGGTCGCGGAAGTACTCACCCATGGTGCAGCCGGAGTAGGCCGAAACGTACTGCATGGCAGCCGATTCAGAAGCCGAAGCCGCCACCACAATGGTGTATTCCATCGCGCCAGCTTGTTCCAGGGAACGCACCACGTTTTTGATCGACGAGGCCTTTTGGCCAATCGCGACGTACACGCAGCTCACGCCCTGGCCCTTTTGGGCGATGATGGCGTCGATGGCCACAGCCGTCTTGCCGGTCTGGCGGTCACCAATGATCAGCTCGCGCTGGCCACGGCCGATAGGCACCATGGCGTCGATCGACTTGATACCGGTTTGCAGGGGCTGGTCGACCGATTTACGGGCAATCACGCCGGGTGCGACTTTTTCGATCACGTCGGTCAACTTGGCGTTGATGGGACCTTTGCCGTCAATCGGTTGACCCAGTGCGTTCACCACGCGACCGAGCAGCTCGGGACCGACTGGCACTTCCAGAATGCGGCCCGTGCACTTCACGATGTCGCCTTCAGAGATGTGTTCGTATTCGCCCAAAATCACGGAGCCGACCGAGTCGCGCTCCAGATTCAGTGCCAAGCCGTAGGTGGGTTGGCCATCGCTACCGGCGGGGAACTCCAACATTTCGCCCTGCATCACGTCGGACAAGCCGTGCAAACGGCAGATGCCGTCGGTCACGGACACCACGGTGCCCTGGTTGCGGATATCGGTTTGGGCCGTCAGGCCTTCGATGCGGCTCTTGATCAGCTCAGAAATTTCTGCGGGATTGAGTTGCATGACTCTTTCCTTCTCTTTCTTTAGTTAGCAAACAACCGGAGCCACAGGCTCTGGCCGAAAACGCTGGCACAGACCTTAACGCGAAAGGTTAAGCAGTCAGTGCCGATTTCATATGTTCCAGGCGGGCTTTGATCGAGGTATCTAACACCTCGTCACCCACCACGACGCGAATTCCGCCAATCAACTCCGGCTGCAAAGCCACCGTGAGATTGAGCTTGCGTCCAAAACGCTTTTCCAGCGCCGACGAGACGTTGACCAGGGCTTCTGCGTCGATCGCAAAAGCACTGAACACGGTCGCATCCGAGGAGCCGCTCCGGGCATTTTTCAATGCGCGGAACTGGGTAGCGATCTCGGGAAGAGCGGCCAAGCGCCCATTCTCGATGACCATGCGCAAAAAGTTTTTTGCAGCATCTGGCAAGACCGACTTGGCCACACCGGCTACCACCTCAAACACCTGGTTCACCTCAACCTGGGGGTTGTTGGCGAATTGGAGCAACTGGGGGTTGGCTGCAATCGCGGCCAATTCATCGACCCATCCGGCAGTGCCGTCCAGGTCAGACGCAGTGGCCTTGAACAGCGCTTCGGCGTAAGGACGGGCAATGGTTGCTATTTCAGCCATGGTCGTTTACCGCTCAAAGTTCGGTTTGGAGTCGGCTCAGCAAGTCCGCATGGACACCGGCATTGACTTCCTTGCGGAGAATCTGCTCAGCGCCCTTGACTGCCAGTGCGGCCACTTGCTCACGCAAGACCTCACGGGCTTTCACGGTTTGCTGTTCGGCTTCGGCACGGGCTGCTGCCACGATCTTGTTGCCTTCTTCCGTGGCGCGGGCCTTGGCCTCTTCCACGATAGTTTGGGCACGGCGATCGGCATCGGCCAGACGCGACGCGGTCTCGATGCGCGACTTGGCCAGCTCGGCTTCCACGCGCTGGTTGGCGCTGGTCAGTTCGGACTTGGCTTTGTCGGCGGCAGCAAGGCCGTCAGAGATCTTCTGCACCCGCTCATCCAAGGCTTTGGTGATCGGGGGCCACACGAATTTCATCGTGAACCACACCAAAATCGCAAAGACGATGGCCTGCAGAAACAGGGTTGAATTAATGTTCACGGCTTAATTCCTTTCGGTCGTGAAAGGTCGGCCAAAAATTAAATCGCGAATGGCTTGGCGAAAGCGAACAGCAGGGCAATTGCCACGCCGATCAGGAAAGCCGCGTCGATCAGACCGGCCAAGATGAACATCTTGGTTTGCAGTTCGTTCATCAGTTCAGGCTGGCGTGCCGACGCTTCGAGGAACTTGCCGCCCATCAAGGCGATACCGATGGAGGCACCCAAAGCGCCCAGGCCAACGATCAAACCACAAGCCAGAGCGACGAGACCGAGAATGTTTTCCATGATGAATCCTAAAAAGTACAGGTAAAAGAAAGAGAAAAGCGAAAACGAACTTTAACGCCGGCGTTAATTCAACTTAACGCGGTATTAATGCGCTTCGTGAGACTGCCCCACGTAAATCAGCGTCAACATCATGAAGATGAAGGCCTGCAAGGTAATCACCAGGATGTGGAAAATGCTCCACGCCGTACCGGCAATCACATGCCCAACACCTAGCCAGAACATACCCTCTAAGGGGTTGAACTGCCAGGCCCACGTGCCGCCCATCAAGGCGATCAACATGAAAACCAATTCACCTGCAAACATATTGCCGAACAACCGCATGCCGTGCGACACCGTCTTGGCAAGGTACTCGATCATTTGCATCAAGAAGTTGATGGGGTACAGAAACCAGTGGTCGCCAAACGGTGCCGCCACCAGCTCATGCGACCAACCACCAAAGCCTTTGATTTTGATGTTGTAGACCAGACACACTAACAAGACGCTGACCGACAGGCCGAGTGTGGTGGACAGATCGGCGGTGGGCACAACACGCATGTAAGCCTGGTGCGGATCGCCGCCGGTAGCAACATGGAAATACTCCCAAATCTTGGGCAGGATATCCACGGGCAGCATGTCCATGCCGTTCATCAAGAAGATCCAGACAAACACCGTCAAAGCGAGTGGCGCCACCAATTTGCGGCTCTTGGCGTTATGGATCACGCCCTTGGCTTGGTTGTCCACCATTTCAGTCAAAATTTCGACCGCTGCCTGGAAGCGACCGGGCACACCCGCCGTAGCTTTGCGCGAAGCACGCCACAAAAAGAAGCAACCCACAATGCCCAGAATCACTGAGTACAGCACGGAGTCCAGGTTAAAGAGGCTGAAGTCCACAATGCTGGTTTGCTTGACGCTCTCAAACGAGAAGTCTTTTTGCAAATGCTGCAAATGGTGAACGATGTAATCGCCCGCCTTGGGGCCTTCCGTAGCAGCATGCTCAGCAGCGTTTTCAGTCGACATATTTAAGTCCATCAATCCTGTTAAGCCGTACGTTGGCGTTTGGAGCGAAACATGAGCGCAATCCAAACCACCTTCATGGTCACTACAAAGCCGACCAACAAGGCCAGCCAATTCAAATCTGGAACCAGTCTGGGTGCCGCAAACAGCATGGCTACTGTGGCGACAATCTTGACCAGCTCCCACACAAAAAATCCTGCTATTGCCGCGCCCGGAATCGAGCGTACTAGCTTGCCAGTGACGCCGCGCGCAAACAGCGCCGCAGGTACCACCACCGAAACCGCTCCGTATGCAGCCGACCAGCCCATCGCAGGCTGACCGGTCACTAGCCAAGCGGCCAAGGCAACCAAACAACCCGTCACCAACTGCCCACACACAATCCACCAAATGGAGAGCATGGGCACTTGCTGGCGCCACTGCTGCGCTTGCGCAGCCGTCAGGGGCTTGAAATCGTCTTCAACTACTCCATCTTCCAAATCTGTAAGCATTCTTGGGGACATGATTGAATTACTTTATGACACCCAATTGACACCCGACTTACACACTGAAAAATTTAGTAAAGCCCACTATTATACGAATATTACCTTGACACCCGCAAGCTCTATGGTCTGCATACAACCGTGACGGCTTGACGGACGTGTTTGCGGCGGGTGTTTTGTCAAAATAGGTGCCATAGGGCGCTGCATTGTGGCATTTCTCCTTGACAGATTTTTCCCCGACCATGCACCACCACACCCCGAACGGCTTCAAAAACAACTACACCGATGCCGTCCCCGGCTCTGCCCGCGACCTGCTGCGCTGGCAGTGGAATGCCCGGCGCAAGCATCTGCCGCCGCCACCGCTTACCCCCACCCCTGTGGTTGCGCCCGACCTGCCGGCCATCCATGCCAATACCGGGACCGCCATGCAACCCGCCATCACCTGGATCGGCCACGCCACCATGTTGGTGCAGGCCAGCGGGCTGCATGTGCTGACCGACCCGGTGTTCAGCGAACGGGCCTCGCCGGTGCAGTGGTCCGGCCCGCAACGCGCTCAGCCACCGGGCGTGGCGCTGGCCGATTTGCCACCCATCGACGTGGTGGTCATCTCGCACAACCACTACGACCATTTGGATACAAATGCTGTGATGGCGCTTAATAGGCGGGCACAAGGTGCTACGCTTTTTATAGTCCCACTGCGCCTCAAAGCCTGGTTCACCCGGCACGGCATCCACAACGTGGTGGAGCTGGACTGGTGGCAGCAGCACACGGTGCGCGGGGTGGAGTTCCACCTCACCCCCGTGCAGCACTGGACAGCCCGCGCCCTGGGCGACCGCTTTCAGACGCTGTGGGGCGGCTGGGCCGTGTTCGGGGCCGACTGCCACTGGTACTTCAGCGGCGACACCGGCTACAGCCAGGATTTCAAGGACACCCGGGCGCATTTCCAGGAACGCAGTCCCGACGGTTTCGACATCGCCCTGCTTGCCGTGGGTGCCTACGAACCGCGTTGGTTTATGCAAAATCAGCATATCAATCCGGCCGAGGCGGTACAAATCCACCGTGACCTGCATGCCAAACGCAGCGTGGGCGTGCATTGGGGCACCTTTACCCTGACCGACGAACCGCTGGACCAGCCGCCGCTAGACCTGGCCGCCGCCCGCACCGCCCAGGGCGTGTCGGAAGAGGACTTCTTCCTGCTGAAAATTGGTGAAACCCGCCGCCTGCCCGCGCGCAGTCCAAAATAGCGCCCCTCCTACCTGCCAAGCCAAGCCTTCAGAACACCATGACCACACCGACCACCGACCCCACCGATCCCCGCAAAGACTCACTGATCGAGTACCCCTCGCAGTTCCCCATCAAGGTGATGGGGAACAAGGTAGACGGCTTTGTGCACGCCATGACGGCCATCGCCGCCCAGTTCGACCCCACGTTCGATGCCAGCGCCATAGAGCTGCGCGAAAGCAAGGGCGGCAAATACCTGGGGATCACCCTGCCCATCACCGCCACCAGCCGCGAGCAGCTAGACGAGCTCTACCGCACCCTGAGCACCCACCCGATGGTCAAGATGGCCTTGTGAACGCCATGTCTGAGACGATCGTGCCGTACATCCTCGGCCGCGTGGACTACCTGCCCACGGTCGAAAAAATGCATGATTTCACCCTCCAGCGCACAGAGGATGTGCGCGACCAGCTATGGATTTGTGAGCACCCACCCGTTTTCACACAAGGGCTGGCGGGCAAGCCTGAGCATCTATTGCTTCCCGGCGACATCCCGGTGGTGCAGACCAACCGGGGTGGCCAGGTCACCTACCACGGGCCGGGGCAGGTGGTGGCGTATCCGCTGCTGGACCTGAAACGGGCGGGCTACTTCGTCAAGGAATACGTGTTCCGGCTGGAAGAGGCTGTGGTGCAGACGCTGGCCCACTTCGGCATCACCGGTCTGCGGGTGCCGGGTGCGCCGGGCATCTACGTGCGCCTGCAAGACCCGTTTGGCCACGCCCGGCTGGAGGCGGACTTCACCTCAAAACAGCTGGAGTCGAATCCCACTTACCTGGGCAAGGTCGCCGCTTTAGGCATCAAGGTCAGCCGCCACTGCACCTACCACGGGGTGGCGCTGAACGTAGCGATGGACCTGGCGCCCTACCACCGCATCAACCCCTGCGGCTATGCCGGGTTGCAAACGGTGGACATGGCCAGCCTGGGTGTGAATGTTGCCTGGGCCGAGGCGACGCAGGTGTTTGCCCAGAAGCTGGAGCGTTATTTGGCGGCTTGAAGCAGTAGCTGCGCCAGGGCCACATCGGCCACCAGGGTGATGCCTTGCGCATTGGCAAAAAGCTGCGCCGTATCGGTCACACCGGCGATGCTGATGTAGATGCAAGCGCTGGCGTTCTGGGCTTCCTTGGCGGCGGCTAAATCACGCAAAGCTTCGACCCCGTGGATGGCGGCCTTCCAGCGCTTGGCGGCCACCAGGGTGGTCTGGCTGTCTTTCGACAACTGCAAATCCGCCGCCTTGCCGTTCAAACGCGCCACCGTATAGCCCTTGGCCCGGTAAGCCGCGTCCAGCGCATCGGCGAAATCGCGCCAGGGCATGGCGCCGGCCAAAGCCAGCGTCTCGGCCACGCGCTGCGGATTCGGCAAGTTCCACTGCCGCTGGGCGGCCACCACGCCAATCACCAGAAACGGCAGCACGCCAATCATGCCGAACACCACGTATTCCTTGGGCAGCAAGGCCGTCGCGGCGAGCCCATAGGCCAGCACCAGCAGCATGCTGATCCACCACGGCGAGCGCAGCAAAATTGCGAAAAGAGAGTTTTTAGCCAGTTTGAATTTCATGGCGGCGAGTGTACGAGGCGTTACAGCGCCTCAAACACCTTCAGCGCCGCATAGGCATCGTTGGCGGCGTACAGCATTTGCGTGGGCGACAGCTGCACCACGGCCCAGTTGGAGGTAGTGGTTTTTTTGGACTTGTGGAAACGCTGGCGCAGCACCACACCCACGGCGGCGCGCACGCCCATCGAGGTGCCATAGCCGTCTTTGCGGAAAATCGCATTCAGGTCGAGCACGGCGCGCATGGTGACCCCGAACTTGGCGTGGATCTGCCCCCGGTCTTGCTCCAGCCCAAAGCCCACCTTGCGCACCGCGTCGGACTGCAATATCTCCAGCAGGCAGGGGCGGCAATCAGTCCGGTGCAGTTGGAACAAATAGGCCTTGGTGCGCAGCGCAAACTGCACCACATGCGGGCCGTCGCTGACCTCACCGGGGGCAAAGGTGGGCCGGGCTTCGGTATCGAACCCCACCGCACCCGCCGCCAGGATGTCGGCCGTGGCAGCAGAAAATTCAGCCTGTGTGGCGGGCACGAAGATGCGGTCTAACAGCAGGCCCTGCATGGGCGGCAGCAGGGCGGTTTCGGCTTTGGTGGGAGCGGTGTTCTTCATGGCTGCATTACACCAGCACACCAAAACCCAGCCGCCGCACTCCTTTGCGAAACTTGTCCACCTGCGCGATGCGCACCACCAGCGCAGCCACGGGTTGGCACGCGTCCACCAAGCCAAGGCTGTGCGGCCGCGTACTCCAGGGGGAGAACCAGCAAAAGGAAAACCGTGGATTTTGGGACCGGTTCAGCGTGTAACTGCGATGTACCCGACCCGCAAACGGACTGCTACGATTCCGTGACAAAAAACACCATTGGAGACAAAAACAATATGCAATCCAACCGCAGACGGCTGGTGGGGGGAATGGTTGCCAGCGTATGCGCGCTGACCGCCTGGTCGCAAACCGCCACCAGAACCGACAAAGGCACCATCGGCATCTCGCTGCCCACCATCACCTCGCTACGCTGGGTGATCGAGGGCCTGGCCATGACCCGGTCGCTGGACAAACTGGGCTACCGCGCGATTTTGCAATACGCCAACGACGACATCCCCACCCAAACCGCCCAGATCACTGACATGCTGGCCCAGGGTGCCACGGTGCTGGTGATCAGCGCGATTGACGGAACCCAACTCGCCCCGGTGCTCAAAACCGCCGCCGCCAAAGGGGTCAAGGTCATCGCCTACGACCGGCTGATCCGGGGCAGCAGCCACGTGGACTATTACGCCACCTTTGACAACTTCCAGGTCGGCGTACTGCAAGGCAGCGACATCGTCCAGCGTCTGGGGCTGGCGGCGGGCAAAGGGCCATTCCGCATCGAACTGTTTGCCGGTTCGCCCGACGACAACAATGCACATTTCTTCTACAACGGCGCCATGTCGGTGCTCAAACCCTACCTCGACAAAGGCCAGTTGCTGGTCGGCTCGGGCCAAATCGGCATGGACAAGGTATCGACCCTGCGCTGGAGCGGTTCGGTCGCCCGTGCCCGCCTGGTAGGCATCTTGGACAAGCACTACACCAAGCAGCGGCTGGACGCGGTGCTATCGCCCTACGACGGCATCAGCATGGACCTGATCGAGGCGTTGAAAAAAGCCGGATACGGCCCCAACGGCACGCCCTTCCCCACCATCACCGGGCAAGATGCCGAACTGCCCTCGGTGCGCTCCATCGCGCGCGGCGAGCAAAGCTCCAGCATCTTCAAGGACAACCGCGACCTGGCGCAAGTCACCGCCACCATGGTCGATGCCCTGCTGACCGGCAAAAAACCCACGGTGAACGACGAAAAAACCTACCACAACGGCGAGAAAGTCGTGCCCGCGTTTTTGCTCAAACCAATGCTGGTGGATGCGAAGAACTGGCGCGCGACGCTGGTGGACAGCGGGTATTACAAGGCGGAGCAGTTTCGGTAGGGATTTAAGCCATTAAGGTCTCCAGCGCATATTGCACATGCGCTAGCAGCTATATAAACAATAGCACCCTCAATCCACCAACTGCAAGCCCACTGGCAGCGACTCGCCAAACACCCGCTTGGTGTCGGCCGCGTCCAGCGCCGTCACCTCGCGCACCATCGCGATCCAGCCGGGCGCGGCGCGGGCGGCGCTGAGGCGGTCTACCACCTGCTGGCGCAGGGCATCCGAAATGTCGCGGGCGCGGTCGCCGGTGGCGCGGGCAATTTGCGTGGCGGCGAATGCTGCCGGTTCGGCCTGCGACCAGTCGGCAGCTAGCAGCTGCTTGAGCCACACAGCGGCAACCTCGGGCGGCACCACGTGGTGCAGGCTGGCGTACAGCGGTTGGCGGGCGCCGATGCGGCCCAGCGCCCACCAGGTTTGGACGTTCTCGCCGGGTTTTTGCAGACGTTGCAGCAGCCAGTTGCCGAGCTGCACTTTATTGGCCACCGACAGGCGCTCGAACGACGCGGCCATGCGCAGCATGTCGTCCAGGCCCTGCATACGCGGGCCATCGGGTGTGGGAATGTCTTGCCCGCCGACAGGTTGTAGGTAAAAAGCGATGGCCTCGAACACCATGTCCTGCTGCTCGGCCGTCAGCCCCCCCGCGATACGCCGCCACAGCGTCCACCATTCGGACCACTGCTGCGGCTCATGGCTGTGGGCGATGCCGGGTGCGAACAGTTCCCACATCTGCTGCACCCGCCAGTCGTCCAGCGGGTGGCCAAAGCCGGGGCGCAGGGCGTAGCCGCTCAGATTGAACCACTGGCGCTCGTGCTGGGCGGTGCGGCGGCGGCGGCGGGCAGCGTCGAGCAGCTGGGCGAACAGGGTGCGTAAGAGGGGGGTGTCCCAGCCCTCGCGGCTGCCCAGCAGGCGCTCCAGGGTGGGGCGGAGTTGTTTGACTTCCTTGGCCTCCACGCCTTGGCTGCGGTCGCCAAACACGCGGGAAATCGCCACACTGGCATCGGCTAGGCGGGGATGCGGCGCGGCTTCCACCACCACCGGGGCATCTCCGCGCAACTGGAATTCGAGTTGCCAGCGCTGGCTAGGATCGTCCACGGCGATGCAGTGCATCTCCAGCGTGCCGACCTCGGTGAGCGCGGTGCTGAGCTGCACCAGCACTTCGCGGGCGCTGTTGTCCGTCTGCACCACGGTGGCAATGGGCGGCAGGCGCACGAAGCCGCCGGTAGACAAATCCACCAACTCACCCGGCTGGGAGCGGGTGTCGGCCACGCTGCTGGCCAGGTAGAAGCGCACCGGGCGGGCCAGGCGCAGGGCGAAGGTGCGGTCGGCAAGGGTGCAGGCTTTGCCCTCTTCGGCCCCGAAGGGCAGCACGCAGATGCCACGCTGGCTGGTGATGCCGTCGTCCAAAACCAAAAAATAGCTGCGTGCCGAGCCGCCACCGATGCGCGGGGCCTTGCCCGCCCGGGCCAGCGCGTAAGCCACCGCACCACGGGCCACGGCGGCATCCAGGTGCGGGTTTTGCAGCAGCTGCAGGGGTGCGGCCGCCCAGCCGTTCAGGGTGTGGTGCAAGCGCTGGACGAGAGATGCCGCATGGAACACGCCGCCGTTGAGCAGCAAGGCATCGGGCAATTGGCCGAGGTGGCGCTGCAAGAAAGCGGCGATGTGGCGGGTGATGGCCGCGTCGCTAGCGTAAGGCAGGCCAAAAGCCACCAGGCCGCTGCGGGCACGCTGGGGCACGGCATCGGCGGCCACGGTGGGAAAGAAGCCTTCGACCAGCACGCTATCCAAATCAGAGCGCGACAAGCTGGCCGAACGTGCGCTACCGACCAATTTACTTCCACTGCCTAGCATCGTGACGGTGGTGGATTCCGGCGCGCCGGGGCTCCACAGCAGCTCTTTGGCGGCACGGCAGCGCTGGGTGAGTTGGGCCAGTTGGGCGGCAGACAGGCGCTCGCTGCCGCCCAGGCGGGATTCAACCAAATAAGCCAGCGCCAGGTCCATGTTGTCGCCGCCCAGCACCAGGTGGTCGCCCACGCCGCTGCGGGTCAGCTTCGGCTCACCGTCCACCATAGCGACGTCGATCAGCGTCAGGTCGGTGGTGCCACCGCCCACATCCACCACCAGCACGCGGCGGGTGGCGTGCAGATCGGCGGCCAGGGTGGCCCGGTGGCTGTAGACCCAGTCGTAAAACGCGGCCTGGGGTTCTTCGATCAAACGCACCTTGGGCAAACCCGCCAGTTGGGCGGCTTGCAGCGTCAGGGCGCGTGCGCCTTCGTCAAACGACGCGGGCACAGTGAGCACGATGTCCTGCTGCTCCAGCAGGGCTTGCGGGTGCTGGGCGTTCCAGGCGGCGCGCACGTGGGCCAGGGTGCTGGCGCTGGCGGCCAGGGGCGAGACTTTGGGTATCTCGTCGGGCGCGCCCCAGGGGAGGATGGGCGCGGTGCGGTCCACCGCCGTGTGCGACAACCAGCTTTTGGCGCTGGCCACCAGGCGGCCCGGCACCTGCGCGCCCAGCTCCAGGGCGAAGCGGCCCAGCACGGCGGATTCGGTGGACGGCCAGGGCAATTGCACATCGGCGGTCAACAAGGTGCCGGGCGCGGGGTGGAAGCGCACCGAGGGCAGCAGCGGCAGCGCGGCCACCTCGCCCGCTGCGACCAGCTGGGGGATGGCGAAGATCTGGATCTTGGCCGCCCCGCGCGCGGCCGTGCTGGCGTAGGCCACCACGGTGTGCGTCGTGCCCAGGTCGATGCCGACGGTGAAGGCGGGTTTTGCTATTTTATTCATAGCTACTTACGCATTTTCTATATGCGTTTGATGGTTTTTTTATGCATAAAACCGGCCCCCACCCCAACCCTCCCCCGGAGGGGGAGGGAGCAAGGCCGGGCTCCTTATTTCTCCCTCCCCCTTCGGGGGAGGGCCGGGGTGGGGGCGGGCCGCCACCAACGGTGCGTGCCATCAGCCTGCACGCACCTCGAACTCCACCTTCCAGCCCTCGCCACCTCCACGCGGCACGGCCAGCAGCTCCAGCGTGCCGATTTCCGACACGCGGGCGTGCAGCTTCACGGGGACAACTTCGCCCACCGCCCGGCCCTCGGCGGGCAGGGTGGCTTCGATCTCGGCCAGCTCTTGCAGTTCGTCAGAAGTCCAAAAGTCCAGCATCTGGCCGACGGTGTCATCGCGGCGCACGCTGGAGCCGAAGAAGCGAAAGCGCACGGCTTCGCCCACCACCAGGCCGAACTCTTGCGGCGGCAGGGCAGCTTCGGTGCCCTCTTCCATGCCGAACGGGGCCACGCACAGTGCTTGCACCGGCGGCTCCAGCCCCGGCACGGCGGGCATGGCGGATTCCACGCCCACGTAATAGGCCATGGCCGTACCGCCCCGGATGCGGATGCCCTGGCCACCGCGCACGGTGCCGTAGTAGGCGGCACCCCGGGCCACAGCGAAGTCCAGGTCGGCCCCGTCGAGCAGGCGGGCTGCGGGTGCGCCCTCGGCCTGCAGCCAGCCGTTCAGCGTGGCCAGGGTGCGCTGCACCAGCAGCTCGGACTTGAACACGCCGCCGTTGAACAGCACGGCGGTGGGGTGCAGGAAGCTCGCGTCCTGCTGCGCCGCAAAGCCGTCCAGCGCGGCGGTAGCGCCCACCTGGCGGCCCAGCAGCGCGGCCAGATGCCGGGTAACGGCTGCGTCCTGCGCATAGGGCAGGCCGAGCTGCGTCAAGCCCGCACGGGCACGGGAGACGGGGCGGGCGTGGCTGTCCACCTGGGGGAAGAAGCCTTCCAGGATGGTGGCGGTGAGCGCGTCGCGGGTCAGTTCGGCGTTAATCGAGCCACCGATCAGGCGCGCGCCCCGGCTGGGGATGAGCAGCGGCACGGTGTGCACGTCCGCATCGGTGAGCAGTTTTTCCTTGGCCAGACGGCAGGCGTAGGTGAGGGCCCGCATCTGCCACGGGTCCAGCGCCTTGCCGTCCGCCGCCAGTTGGCGGGCCACACCGTGGGCCAGGGCCAGGTCCATGTTGTCGCCGCCGAGCAGGATGTGTTCGCCCACGGCCACACGGTGCAGTTGCAGGTTGCCGTCTTGTTCGACCACGGCGATCAGCGAGAAGTCGCTGGTGCCGCCGCCTACATCGACCACCAGAATCACGTCGCCCACTTTGACCTGCTTGCGCCAGCCGCCCGCACTTTGGGCGATCCAGCTGTACAAGGCGGCCTGGGGTTCTTCCAGCAGGGTCACGCCGGTATAGCCTGCGGCCTGCGCGGCTTCGGCCGTCAGCTCGCGGGCGGCGGGGTCGAAGGACGCGGGGATGGTGACCGTCAGCGCCTGCTGGTCAAACGGCGCGTCGGGATGCGTGTGGTTCCAGGCATCGCGCAGGTGCGCCAGGTAGCGGGTGCTGGCTTCCAGCGGGGAGATGCGGGCGACTTCCTCGGGCGCGTCAAACGGCAGGATGGCTGCGCGGCGATCGACCCCGCCGTGGCCGAGCCAGCTTTTGGCGCTGGAGACCAGGCGGATGGGGGTTTGCGCGCCGTGGCTGCGGGCCCATTCGCCGACCACGGCGTGCGTGTCGCTATGCCAGGGCAGGGCCAGGTCGCCGTCGGCGAATTCGCTCGCGTGCGGCAAGTAAATGAAGGACGGCAGCAGCGCGTAGTCCTGCACCGCACCGGGGGCGCTTTGCTGGGCGATGGGCAGGATCTGCGGCGGGGCTTCGGGGTTCGCCAGATCGACCCAGGACAAGGCGCAATGGGTGGTGCCCAGGTCGATACCGATGGCGTATCGAGAGTTATGGGGGCCGTTCACAGCTCCACCTCGGCGGCGGCGATGACGCGCGGGTCGTGGCCTTCGGTGGTGCGGGGCAGGCGCACGTCGGTGGCCTTCCAGCCGGGGTGGCGCAGCGTGCCGCGAAACGGGGCATTGCCCACCACGTTGCCGGTCAGGCGGTTGGCACTGGCATCAAACCCGGCCTCCAACACGATGCGGCTGCCTTCGGCCTCGGGGCGTGCCGGGGCCAGGGTGAAGTGTTCTTGCAGCACTTTGCGGCAGCCGGTGTGCACCAGGCGGGCGGCGCCGCCGATGTCGGCATCCGAATAGCTGGCCACGTCTTCCTGGATGAAGTCCACAAACCGGGCTTCGCGCTGTAGCAGGCCCAGCAACTGCAAGGCGGCATCGGGGGTGGCGACCTTGAGGACGGGCGCAGGTGGTGGTGTAGGCGGCGCGGCGGGCACGACTCCGTTGCGTACATCCTGCAACTGGGCGGCCAGCTTGCTGTCGCCCAACACGGCAAGGGCCAGGGACAAGCGGGCAAAAAATGAGGGGGCGTTGTTCATATTGGTTCTCCACAAAGACAAACGGCCCGGTGATTAACCAGGCCGTAAGGCGATATTGTCCGCGATGTGCGACCCCAAGGCCGCACACAGGAAGCTGGCTTAAGCCTTGGCTTCCATTTGAGCGACTACGGCTTCAACAGCCTTGTCGGTGGCTTCCTTGGCGGAAGCTTGGGCGGTTTCAAACGCGGTGGTGGCAGCGGCTACAGCCGACTTCACCAGGGCCACAGCGTTTTCGCTGCCAGCAGGTGCGTTCTTCACTGCGGCTTCGACCAGCGTGGCCAGCTCGGCCTTGGCACTGGAGGTGGCGGTTTCCACATAGGTGCGCACTTCGGTGCTGCTGGCGGTGGCAATGGCTTGCACATGGCGCAGGTAGGAAGCAGCCTTTTCAGGCGCAGCCTTCAGCATTTTGGTGGTCAGCTCGCCCAGTTCTTTCGGGTCTTTGATCGAAGCAGCGGTCAGGGCGGCTTCTTCGGCTTCTTGCAGCGTAGTCTTGGCGGCTTGCAGGTTCAGCTTGACCAGGCTTTGCGCACTGTCAAACAACGAATTGGACAGGTTAAACATGCTGGCAACAGCGGCTTTTTGGTTGGCGGTGATTTGTTCAAAGTTCAGCATGGTGTTTCCAATCAATAAAAGTGAGGTCGGGCAGTACAAGGTTTTATGTTGCACTGCAACATGGACTGAACTATATCGCTCACTTTGCGACAGTTCAAAGACAGGAAGCTCTAATTTCGACGGAGTTACATCCAGAAACACAAGCTGTAGCCCGAACGCATACCGCCAAGGGATGGCTGGCCCCGGCTTTGCCGGGCCACTGGTATGGCCCCCTGCAAGGAAAGTGCACAGCACTGTAGCCTGGGGGTGTTGGCAATACACCAGCGATAATCGCCACCCTGGCCATCCTGACAAAGAAACCCGCCCATGAGCACCACCGAAGTCGTCCGCGACGCGCAATCTGTAGAGACTTACAACCCGCTTGCCAAGCAAAAGGCCGGTGCCAAGCTGTCGCGCATCCCGGTCAAGGTGATCCAGGGCGAAGTGCTGAAAAAACCCGACTGGATCCGCGTCAAGGCCGGTTCGCCCAGCACCCGGTTCAACGAAATCAAGCAAATCCTGCGCGAGAACAACCTGCACACGGTGTGCGAAGAAGCCAGCTGCCCCAACATCGGCGAATGCTTTGGCAAGGGCACGGCCACTTTCATGATCATGGGCGACAAGTGCACCCGCCGCTGCCCGTTTTGCGACGTGGGCCACGGCCGCCCCGACCCGCTGGACGCAGACGAGCCGCTGAACCTGGCCAAGACCATCGCCAAGCTCAAACTCAAATACGTGGTGATCACCAGCGTGGACCGCGACGACCTGCGCGACGGCGGTGCCGGGCATTTTGTGGAGTGCATCAAGAACATCCGTGAGTTGTCTCCCCAGACCCAGATCGAGGTGCTGGTGCCCGACTTCCGGGGCCGCGACGACCGCGCTTTGGAGATTTTGAAGCTGGCCCCGCCGGACGTAATGAACCACAATTTAGAGACCGCGCCCCGCCTATACAAAGAGGCCCGCCCCGGCTCGGATTACCTGTTCAGCCTGAACCTGCTGAAAAAGTTCAAAGCCCTGCACCCGAACGTGCCGACCAAGAGCGGCATCATGGTCGGCTTGGGCGAGACGGACGAAGAGATTTTGCAAATCATGCAAGACATGCGCGACCACCACATCGACATGCTGACCATCGGCCAGTACCTGTCGCCCAGCAACAGCCACCTGCCGGTGAAGCGCTACGTACACCCCGACACCTTCAAGATGTTCGAGACCAAGGCCTATGAAATGGGCTTCAGCCACGCCGCCGTGGGCGCGATGGTGCGCAGCAGCTACCACGCCGACAAGCAGGCCGAACACGCTTTCTCTAACGCCCCCGCGCTGTAAATGGCGACGGTTGGCGGCCTCTGGTTCAACCCCCGCAATCTCGGCAACTACGTCTCGGATGCGGTGCTGGAACGGGGTCTGACCCTATACCGGGGCCAGAAGGTGCTAGACATAGAAGTCCGCGCCATCGACAACGGCCGTTGGCAACTCACCGGCAGCGTACAGGGCAGCGAACGCCAGCCCTACACCCAAAGCATCCGCCTGCACATCAACGTGCACGGCATGCTGACCCACTGGGATGCCGACTGCAGCTGCCCGGTGGGCGTGGATTGCAAGCACGCCGTAGCCCTATCGTTGAAGGCTGCCTACCGCACCCAGGCCAAAACTACGGCCACAGCCACACCGGCCAAGCCCCCCACCGATGCCGAGCTGGCCGCCGCCCGCCTGGCCGCCGAACAACGCGCCCGCGATGCTGCCGCCCTGAAGGTGCGCCAGTGGCTGGCCCAATTTGACGCACTGGACCGGCGCAGCAGCCCCCCACCCGACAGTGCGCAGGCCGAGAGCTTTGTCTACGTGCTGGCCCCCACCACGACCACGACCACGACCACGCAAACCCACCAGATCCTGCAACTCCAGTTGCTGAAAACCTACCGGAAAAAAAGCGGCGACTGGGCCAAGCCCAAAACCGTCAACACCGCGCCTTACCCCGGCCAAGAGCTGTTTGATGCCGCCAGCCCCGCCGAGCAAGAGCTGCTGCGCCTGCTCAAAACGATGTCCACGGGCGGCAGCACGTATGGCTATGCCGCCAGCCAAAAAGCCGTGCTGCAAGACGCTGCGGGGCAGCTGGCGTTGCAAATTGCCTCGGATACCGGGCGCTTGTTTGCCCACGCCGATGGCGGCTATCTGGGTGCACCACTGCGCCTGGGTACGCCGATGGAACTGGGCTGGACCTGGCAAGAAGCCCCGGAGCGCGTCGGCGGAGAACCCGTGTGGACCCTGGAAACCCAGACCAGAAGCCCCACTGCCCAGATCTACGCTAACCACCCGCCGCTGTACCTCGATGTTGCCCAAGGCACCTGCGGCCTGGCCCAGACCCAGGGCATCACCTCCGAGCAACTGCCACTGCTGCTGAACGCGCCGCCCATGCCGCAATCGGCCATCGAGCCGCTGCAATTGCCACTGACCCGCCGCCTGGCTGCCGTGGCCATGCCGCCCACCCTCAAACCGCTGCCCACGGTGCAAGGCGTAGTACCTACCGGCCACCTGCACTTGTCGCCCGTCGCCAAAAAAGAAGAGTCCGAGCTCGGCTTGCTGTGCGCCAAGCTGGCGTTCGACTACGCCGGGCTGCGCGGCAGCTGGGACCACATGGATGCCAGCGTGATCGTCTCGCAGGGCAACACCCGCACCCTGCTGATCCGCGACAAGGTCGCCGAGAAGGCCCTGGATGCCAAGCTCTGCGCCCTCGGCCTTCTGGGCACGCCCGAAGCCGGCTACTTCATTCCCGGCTCCCAAAGCCAGCAAACCTGGCTGGACTGGGCAGACACCGACTTTGCCGCCTTCCGTGCCCACGGCTTTAGCGTCACCCGCGACGATGCGCTCACCGACTGGCTGCAGCGCGCCGATGCCCTCGACGTGCAAATGGAAGCGCAAAACGCCAACGACCCCGACGCATCGCCGTGGTTCGACCTGTCCCTGGGCATGGAGATCAACGGCGAGCGGCACAACATCCTGCCCTGGCTGCCCAGCCTGCTGAACCAATTGGCCAACGCCCCGGCGGATGAGGCCACGGGCGAACGCAGCCTGCCGCCGTTTGTCTACCTGCGCAAACCCGACGACAGCTTCATCCGCGTGCCCACCGCACCGCTGCGCCCCTGGCTGGCCGCCCTGCTGGAGCTGGTGGGCGACCGCCAGCACGACATGGAGGGTGACAGCCTGCGTCTGAGCCGCCTGGAAGCTCTGCGCGCCGGAGCCGCCTTGGGCGAAGGCGCAGTGTGGACCGGAGCGGCCGCCCTGCAAGAACTGGTGGCGCAACTGGCCGGCCGCAGCGCCCTGCCCGAAGTGCCCCTGCCCGAGGGCGTGCACGCCAGCCTGCGCCCCTACCAGCAGCAGGGGCTGAACTGGCTGCAATTCCTGCGCCGTGCCGGGCTGAACGGCATCCTGGCCGACGACATGGGCCTGGGCAAAACCCTGCAAACCCTGGCCCACCTCCAGGTCGAAAAAGACGCAGGCCGCCTGACCCACCCGGCCCTCATCATTGCCCCGGTCAGCCTGATGGGCAACTGGCAGCGCGAGGCCCAGCGCTTCTGCCCCGGCCTGCGCACCCTGGTGCTGCACGGCCAAGACCGCCACGAAGTTTCTGACACCACCCACGAACATGACGTGGTCATCGCCCCCTATTCGCTGCTGCAACGCGACCGCGAAGGCTGGTTGCAAGCGCCCTGGCATATCGTGGTGCTGGACGAAGCCCAAAACATCAAAAACGCCAGCACCCAGGCCGCGCAGGTGGTGGCCGAGCTGCAAACCAACCACCGCCTGGCCTTGAGTGGCACGCCGATGGAAAACCACCTGGGCGAAATCTGGAGCCTGTTCCACTTTTTGATGCCCGGCTTTCTGGGTAGCCAGGCCAAGTTCGGCACGCTATTCCGCACCCCGATCGAGAAGCGCGGCGACACCGAACGGCTAACGCAACTGCGCAACCGCATCACCCCCTTCATGCTGCGCCGCACCAAGGCAGTGGTGGCCCACGAACTGCCGCCCAAGGTGGAGACCGTGATGCGCGTCGAGCTGGAGGGACCGCAGGCCGACCTGTACGAAGCCATCCGCCTGACCACCGAAAAAGCCGTGCGCGAGGCGCTAGACAGCAAGGGCTTGGCCAAGTCGCACATCACCATCCTGGACGCGCTGCTCAAGCTGCGCCAGGTCTGCTGCGACCCGGGGCTGCTGAAGCTGGAGTCGGCCAAAAAGGTCACGCAGTCGGCCAAGCTCGACCAGCTGATGGAAATCCTGCCCGAGATGCTGGCCGAGGGCCGCAAGGTGCTGCTGTTCTCGCAGTTCACCACCATGCTGGCGCGCATCGAGGTGGAACTCAAAGCCCGCAACATCCCCTGGGTCAAGCTCACCGGCCAGTCGCAAAAGCGCGACCAGATCATCGACCAGTTCACCAGCGGCGCGGTGCCCTTGTTCTTGATCAGCCTGAAAGCCGGGGGCGTGGGCCTGAACCTGCCCCAGGCCGACACCGTGATCCATTTCGACCCCTGGTGGAACCCCGCCGTGGAAACCCAGGCCACCGACCGCGCCCACCGTATCGGCCAGACGCACAGCGTGTGGGTGGTGAAGCTGGTGGCGCAGGGCACGATTGAGGAGCGCATCCTGGCCCTGCAAGAGCGCAAAGCCGCCCTGGCCGAGAGCATGTACAGCGGTGCCCAAGGCCGCAAGGAGCCGCTGTTCTCGGAGACAGATTTGCAGGAGCTGCTGCGGCCGCTATCGAAATAGTAGCTTCTTGCGCAGGTAGCATATGCGCTGGAGTCGTATTTTTCACAAATAAATGCAGGGCGGGTATCCTCATAGCCTTGACCCGCCCCCTCACCCACAGGAGCCGCATCCCATGCCAGCCCAAAAACCCTTCTCCATGATCCGCGAGTTCCACCTGGCGGACTGGTTCACGCTGGCCAACGCGGTGTGCGGCGTGGGGGCGCTGTTTTCGGTGATGACCTACCTGGAGCTGAACGATGTGCGGCACGTGTACTTTGCCTGCTGGCTGGTACTGGCAGCGTTTGTGTTCGATGTGTTCGACGGCAAGATTGCCCGCTGGCGGCAAAAAACCTCCATCCTGGGGCGCGAGTTGGATTCGCTGGCCGACGTGATCTCGTTTGGCGTGGCCCCGGCCATCATCGCCTACGGCTGCGGCATGCAGGGGCTGTATGACCGCATCGTGCTGGCCTTCTTTGTGGCCTGCGGGGTGTCGCGGCTGGCGCGCTACAACGTGACGGCAGAGACGCTGTCGCAGGGCTCGGACAAGGTGAAATACTTTGAAGGCACGCCCATTCCCACCTCCATCGTGCTGGTCTTTATGCTGGGCATGGCCGCCTGGACCGGGAATGTGCGGCAAGACCTGTGGGGCGGCTCCATGGTGCTGGCAGGCTTTACGCTGCACCCACTGGTGTTGCTGTTTGCGCTGTCTGGATCTTTAATGATCAGCCGCATCCGCATTCCCAAGCCATAAACCATAGGCTCACCCCCAAGCTACAGCGCAAGCGCTTTTCGCCAACCCCCTTGCAGGGGGCAACACCTGTGGCCTGGCAAAGCCAGTTCCACGGTGTTTCTGGAAGGCGTGCGTTTTGATTCGCCCCTGATTTGCTATTAATTATATAGCTCCAGGCGCAGGTATATTCTGCGCCAGAGGCCGATTTGGCTTAGAACTTGGACAAAGCACCCAACCCTGAATCCACCCGGCAGGGCTCGCCGTCGGGGCGGGCGGTGAGGGGTTCGGTCATGGCCTGGGCCGGGTCTTCGGCCTCTAGCACGCGCTGCGCCCAGACCCTCAAGCGGGCGGTGTCGGCACGCAGCACCTCCTGCTTGACGGCCAGAATCTGCGCCGGGTGCATCGAGAAGCTGCGCAGCCCCAGGCCCAGCAGCAGCCGGGTGTAGGCCACGTCACCGGCCATTTCGCCACACACACTGACCCCTTTGCCCTGCGCCTGGCAGGTGCGGATGGTGTCGGCCAGCAGGCGCAGCACGGCGGGGTGCAGCGGGTCGTACAGGTGGGCGACGGATTCATCGGCGCGGTCGATGGCCAGGGTGTACTGGATCAGATCGTTGGTGCCGACCGACAAAAAGTCGAAATATTTGAGAAACAGCGGCAGCGTAAGCGCGGCGGCGGGGATTTCGATCATCGCGCCCAGCTTGAGCGGGCCGCAGACCACGCCGCGCTGTTCCAGCTGGGTCCGGGCGGTGTCCAGCAGCGCCAGGGTTTGCCGGATCTCGCTGCCGTGGGCCAGCATGGGAATCAGCAGATGCACCTGGCCGTGCGCGGCGGCCCGCAGTATGGCGCGCAGTTGGGTCAAAAACATGGCCGGGTCGGCCAGGCTCCAGCGGATGGCGCGCAGGCCCAGGGCCGGATTCAGGTGGGTGTCTTCTTTCTGGCCTTTGTCTAGCGGTTTGTCGGCCCCGATGTCTACCGTGCGGATGGTCACCGGCATGCCCTGCATGCCCTCCACGGCGCGGCGGTAGGCTTGGTACTGCTCCTCCTCACCCGGCAGGTTGCCCTGGCGGCCCATGAACAAAAATTCGCTGCGGAACAGGCCCACGCCCACTGCCCCGGCGTTGACTGCGCCGGGCGCATCTTCGGGCATTTCGATATTGGCCAGCAGCTCGACCTTGTGGCCGTCCATGGTCAGCGCGGGGGTGTGGCGCAGGCGGGCCAGGCGCTCACGTTCCAGCGCAACCTGGCGCTGCTTGAAGCCGTATTCGGCCAGGATGATGGGCGAGGGATCGACGATCAGCAGGCCCGCATCGCCGTCGATGATGACCCAGTCGTCCTGCCGCACCAGCTGGCTGGCGCTGCGGGCCCCCACCACGGCGGGAATGTCCAGGCTGCGGGCAACGATGGCGGTGTGCGAGGTTTTGCCGCCCACGTCGGTCACAAATCCGGCAAACACGCTTTGTTTGAACTGCAACATGTCGGCAGGCGACAGGTCGTGGGCGATCAGCACCAGCGGTACGGTCAGGCTCTCGTCGGGCGACATCAGCTGTGCGCCCTTGCGCCTTGCCGGGGGCGGCACGGCGATGGGCGAGACCACACCTTTCATGTAGCGCAGGATGCGCTCGACCACCTGCTCCAGGTCGGCCTTGCGCTCGCGCAGGTACTCGTCCTCCATCTCGTCGAACTGGCGGGCGATGATCTCCAGCTGGGTGGTCAGCGCCCATTCGGCGTTGTAGAGGCGGTCGGTGATCCAGTGCTTGACACCGGTGGTCAGGGTCTCGTCCTCCAGCAGCATCAGGTGCACGTCGAGCAGGGCGGCCAGCTCGGGCGGTGCATCTTTGGGCATGGCGTGTTGCAGGCGCTGCAACTCGTCCACCACGGCATTGCGGCCCACGCGCACGCGGTCGATCTCGGCATCGATCTGCGCGGGCTGGATGAAGTAATGCGCCACATCCACGCGGCTGGAGCCGACCAGCACGGCACGCCCGATGGCGATGCCTCTGGCGACCGGCAAGCCGTGGATGGAGAAGGTCACTGGCCTTCTCCAAATTTGTCGGCGATCAATGCGAGCAATGCGTCCATCGCTTCTTGCTCTTGCGGGCCGTCGGTGTCCAGCACCACGGTGCTGCCGATGCCAGCGGCCAGCATCATCACGCCCATGATGCTTTTGGCGTTGACGCGGCGCTCGCCCCGGGCGATCCAGACCTCGCAGGGGAAGCTGCCCGCCAGTTTGGTGAGCTTGGCGGAGGCGCGGGCGTGCAGGCCCAATTTATTGCTGATGGTCGTGGAGATTTGGATCATGCTGTCTGCGGGCTTGGTTCTGGGGTGCGGTGATGGCAACTTGCATGATGCCCTGCGTGCCGCCAATCAGCGCACGGGCCACCAGGGCCTCCAGCGATTCATGGCGGTAGCTGACGGTGCGCAGCAGCATGGGCAAATTAACACCGGTGATGAGCTTGGACTTGACCCCATCGACCAGCTTTTGCGCCACATTGCAGGGCGTGGCACCAAACACATCGCTCAGCACCAGAAAGTGGCTGCTGCCCATCTGGTCCATAGCGATACGGGCCATCGCAAAGGTTTCTTCGGGCGGTGTGTGGGGCTGCACATCCAGTGCCACCACGCCACTCTCGCAGTCGGGAAACACGTGCAAAGCGCATTCACGCAGGGCGTGCGCAAGCGGGGCGTGGGCAATGATGAGGATGCTGTTCATGCGAGCCCAATTATGGGCGAGTGGCGATGGCCTCAAATTGCAGGCCGGTAAAGAAAGTGTCGGCCACGGCGGTATCGGCAGTATCGGCAAGTACCAGCGCATGGAACAGGTCTACCCCATCGGCGCGGATGCGCGCAAACCACACCGCCTGGGCGCTCACCGGGCGGCCATCGGCCCGCTGGCCCTGCACCGCCCAGCGCACGCCCATTTGGCCGCCGGGCAGCTCAAACGGCTGTGCTTGCGGATAGGCGGCGCGCAGATTGGCCACGGTAGCCGCCTGCCAGCCCGCCAGCGCCACAACGGCCTGGGTGGCGTCGGCCAGGCGCACGTGGGACACGGCGAAGGTGGCCCCGGCGGCATCGCAGCCCTGCATGTCCAGCACCACGGTGGTCCCGGCCATCGGCACGTCGCGCGTGGCTTTGTCGGGCTTACAGGGCAGCAGCATCTTCAGCGGATGCGCCTCGGAACGTACGGTGCGCCAGTTCAGTGCCGGGCTACAGGCCAGCAGCCCGGCCAGGGCCAGACACAAGAGCGGGCGGAGGCTCAAAACGTCGCGCCAAAGACTTTTTTCAGCACCGCGCTGCCGGTGCCCACCGGGTCTTGGCGGATGGACTTTTCTTGTTCGCCAATCATGGTGTACAGGCCGTCCAGCGCCTTGTGGGTGATGTAGTCCTGGATGGACGCGTCTTCTTTCTTCACCAGCCCGAACCCGGCGGCCTTGCTGGCGAACTGGTTGTACTTTTCGGCCGCTCCCACCTTCGCCGTGGCCTGGGTGACCACCGGCAAAAACTTGGCGAACAGCGGGGTACGGGTTTTGTCGGCAAAAAACGTGGTCATGGCGTTGTCGCCGCCGCTGAGGATGTTTTTGGCATCGCTGAAGTTCATGCTTTTGACCGCACCCACCAGCGCGTCTTTGGCCAGCGGCACGGCGGCTTCGGCGGCGCGGTTCATGCTAGTGATGAGCTCGTCCACGCGCTTGCCCTGGCCCAGGTTTTTCAGCATCTTGGCGGCGGAATCGAGGTAGCCGGGCAAAGGAATGCGAACTTTTTCGTTGCCCAGGAATCCATCTGTCTGGCCCAACAGGCCGACCGCTGCCACGGCGGCTTTTTCCAGTGCGGCTTTCAGGCCCTGGTTGGCCTCTTTGTCGGTCAGGTCGGCCAGCGACAGGGCATGCACCTGTTCGGCCGTGACCAGCACCAGCAGGCCCAGGGCCGACAGCGAGGCAGAATTAAAATGGCGACGATGCATAGGACCCCTTTGGTATGAAAAAAACATTTGTAGCCGCCAGCGTAGCAGCCCTGCTGGCCTTGGGCGCGGGGGCCTATTATCTGACCGCCCACAGCAGCACGGCAGCCCCCATGGCCACCTATGTGCTGCTGGACGGCAGCCAAAAAACCACCGCCAACCTGCACGGCCGGGTCACGCTGGTGAACTTCTGGGCCACCAGTTGCACCACCTGTGTGGCCGAGATGCCCAAGATCATCGCCACCTACAACAAGTACCACGCCCAGGGCTTCGACACGCTGGCCATCGCCATGGCCTACGACCCGCCCAGCTACGTGGTGAACTATGCGCAAACCCGCCAGCTGCCGTTTGATGTGGCCATCGACAACACCGGGGCCGCTGCCACCGCCTGGGGGCCGGTGCAGCTCACGCCCACCACCTTTTTGGTCAACAAGCGCGGCGAGATCGTCAAGCGCTTTATCGGCGAGCCCGACTTTGTCGAGCTGCACAAGCTGATCGAAAAGCTCCTTCAAGAAGCCTGAACCTATTTTTATATGAAATAGACCTCTAGCGCATATTAAACCTGCGCCAGTAGCTACTAAAATAATAGCGCCCTCAAATTCTGTCCCGGCCCTGCGCGACTGCCCTAAACTGGCCCCGTCTTAGCCCGCCACCGCACCGCCTTGAACTCCCCCTCAACTGCCTCCGTCACCTTGGTCACGCCGGTCCAGCCCCACGAGCTGGAGGCCACCCGCGCGATTTTTCAGGAATACGCCGACCAACTGGGCGTGGACCTGTGCTTCCAGGCGTTTGATGCCGAGCTGGCCACCCTGCCCGGCGACTACGCCGCCCCGCGCGGCACGCTGCTGCTGGCCCTGGTAGACGGCGCGCTGGCCGGTTGCTGCGCCCTGCGCCCGCTAGACGACGTGGACTACGCCAACGCCAGCGAGATGAAGCGCCTGTACGTGCGGCGTGCCTTTCGCGGCTTTGGCCTGGGCCGCCAGCTGGTCGAAGCCGCCCTGGACGCCGCCCGCACCGGTGGCTACGACTGCGTACTGCTCGACACCCTGGTAGACATGGAGGCCGCCCGCGCGCTCTACGAAGATCTGGGCTTTGCCGAGGTGCCGCCCTACTACCACAACCCCATCGCCGGGGCGCGTTATCTGAAGGCCGATATTTAAGCGCTTCAGCACGGAGCCGCTCCCTGGAGCCGCCGCAGGGCGTATTAATATTCGGCTACACCATCCAAGTAGCCCACCAGCCTTACGCCATGCACCCACTCTTTTGCCCCCTTGCCCTGCTCTGGGTAGCAGCCCCCGCGCTGGCAGCCACGCTGCAAGTGCAGGTGCAAGACACCACGGGCAAACCGCTGGCCAATGCCGTGGTTTTTCTCGACTCCCGAGAGGCCGCAGCGGCAACCAAGCCGCTGAAGGGGGTGGAGGTGTCCCAAATCAACCGCCAGTTTGACCCAAAGGTGCGCGTGGTTACGGTGGGTACGGCGGTGCAGTTTCCCAACCGTGACTCGGTACGCCACCATGTGTACTCGGTATCGGAGACCAAGCGCTTCGAGCGCAAGCTCTACGTGGGCACGGATGCCGCCCCCGAGGTGTTTGACAAACCCGGCATCGCCGTGCTGGGCTGCAACATCCACGACAACATGGTGGCCTGGGTGGTGGTGGTGCAAACCCCCTACTTTGGCAGCAGCGATAAAGATGGCAAGCTGGTGCTGGACAACGTGCCCCCAGGCAACTACCGCCTGCGCACCTGGCACACACACCAGCCGGTGGGTGTGCCCGCACTCGACCAGGCCCTGAACCTGCCCGCCGCTGGCACCACGGTGGGCGTGCAGATGGGCGGACTGGCACCATGATGCCGCGCTTGCTCCAGCGCCTCAACATGGACGGCTGGAGGTTATCCACCAGCATCGTGGCGTGGTCACTAGCGCTGCTGATGGTGGTGCAAGTGGCGGTTTTGGCGCGGGTGGATTTCGTTATCGATGCCAATGCCCGCAGCCAGGTAACCCAAGACCTGCGGAAGGCTGAACGTGACTGGATACGACTGGTCGCACAACAAATCTCCGGCCTGGCGCAGCATGCCAATGCGGCAGCACAAGACACCGGCTTCAAAGATGCCTTGATCTTGCAAGACCAAGAGACGATCCGCTCCGCCTTGCAAACCTACAGCGACCGCAGCGGTGCGGTAGTGGTGGCGCAGATTGACAACAGCCTGGGCCCGGATAAGTCGGTCATTTACACAAAAGAGACTCCAAACATCCGCATACAGGCCGGTCTTCTGGAGAAAATTGCCGCCCAGCTCCAGCGCGCCATGCAGGCAGAGCAGGCCCAAACGTCCCCCAATCAACCCGCCAAGCCGGTAAGCCAACTGGCCGTAGTGCAAGAGCAGCCTTACGTGTTCGTCATGGCCCCCCTGAAGGCTCCGCTGCAAATCGGCTGGCTTGTAATGGGCTTTGCTATGGACGATACGCTGGCAAAAGAGCTGCTCGAACAGTCTGATGTCAGCCTGGCCACAACGGTGCTGCCCGACGGAGCCACCGCCGCCGCAGTCCCCATCAAAACCCTGCACGACCAGGCCCTGGCCAATCTGCAACGGGCCGGGCTGGACAGCAGCGAGTTCCAAAGCCAGGGCGACACGCTGATGGTTCGCCACATCACGCCTTCGGCCATCGGCGGCAAGGTCGATGTACTGCTGGTGCGTTCGCTCGATAAAGCGACTGAACCCTTTAAAGAGCTGCAACAAAATCTGTTGACCATCACCGCCGCAGGCCTGCTGTTGTTTGCCGTGGGCAGTGCCTGGACGGCCCGCCGCATCACGACCCCGCTGCGTTCGCTGGTTTACAACGCCGAACGCCTGGGCCAGGGCAAGTACGACCAGCCCATCCAGCACACCGAGCGGCAAGACGAAATTGGCGACCTGGCGAATGCGTTTGACCGCATGCGCAAAAACATCGCCCTCAAGCAAACCGAGATCGAGCAGCTGGCCTACTGGGACCGGCTGACCCGGCTGCCCAACCGGCTGCGCTTTCGCGATGCGGTGCAAGAGGCCATTGCCGACAGCCTGGCCCAGGGGAGCCACCCACCGCCGCTGGCCATCATCACCCTCAACCTGGACCGCTTCAAACACGTCAACGACATCCTCGGCTACGCCCTGGGCGACCGCCTGCTGGTGGCCGTGGCCGACCGTCTACTGGCCCACATGGACGACCCCGGGGCGCTGGTCGCCCGGCTGGGCGGCGACGAATTCTCGGTACTGCTGCCCGGTGCCGATGCCGATACCGCCATGGCGGTGGCGCAGCGCATCGTCACCGCTTTCGAGGCCACGATGGGCATTGACGACCAAACCGTGGACCTGAGCGCCAGCGTGGGACTGGCCTGCTGGCCGCAGCACGCCACGGATGTAGACACCCTGCTGGGCCGCGCCGAGGTAGCCATGTACGCAGCCAAGCGCAAGACCACCGTGCTCCAGCTCTACGACCCAGCCCTCGACTCCACCAGCAAGATCAACCTGTCCCTGCTGTCCGAGCTGCGCAACGCGGTGGAGCACAACGAGCTGCGGCTGTTTTTGCAACCCAAGATCGAACTCAGCACCGGCAAAGTCATCGCCGCCGAAGCCCTGGTGCGCTGGCAGCACCCGGTGCGCGGGCTGGTGCCGCCCGACAGCTTCATCCCGTTTGCCGAGCAAACCGGCTTTGTGCGCCAGCTCACGCTGTGGATGTTCGACGAGGCCGCGCGCCAGTGGGCCGGCCTGCAACAGCCCGACCAGCCGATGCGCATCTCGGTCAATTTGTCTACCCGCGACCTGCTGGACCTGGACTTCCCGGCCCGGCTGGACGTGCTGCTGGCCAAGCACCACGTGGCCCCCGAGGACTTTTGCCTGGAGATCACCGAAAGCGCCATCATGGACGACCCGCTGCGCGCCGAGGGCACGCTCAAGCGCCTGTCCGAGCGCGGCTTCAAGCTCAGCATCGACGACTTCGGCACCGGTTACTCGTCGCTGGCCTACCTGAAACGCCTGCCGGTAGACGAAATGAAGATCGACAAGTCCTTTGTGATGGGCATGGAGCGGGACCCGGACGACGCCAAGATCGTCCGCTCCACCATCGACCTGGCGCACAACATGGGCCTGAGCGTGGTGGCCGAAGGCGTGGAAAACGCGGCCATTCTGGCCCTGCTGCGCGAACAAGGCTGCGACGAAGCCCAGGGCTACCACATGAGCAAACCGCTGCCGGTGGATGCATTCAAACTGTGGCGAACACAATGGCAGGAACGCGCAAAAGCTTGACCCACCCCCCTCTGCGCGGCGTAGCGCAGAATGCCCTCCTGCGCAGCACCCCGCCGCGCGCAACCCAGGAATGCCCTACCCGATGAACGCCCTCAAACTTGTCGCCGTAACCCTTATTGCCGCCGGCGTGCTCGCCCTGGTCTACGGCAGCTTCAGCTACACCAAGGACACCACCGCCGTCAAAATCGGCCCGCTGGAGCTATCGGTGAAAGAAAAAGAAACGGTCAACGTGCCCGTCTGGGCCGGGGTCGGCGCAATTGTGGTCGGCGGCTTGTTGCTGGTATTGGGCGGAAAAAAGGGCTGAATGCTATTTTTTAGATAGCAACAAGCGCATGCAGAATATGCGCTAGATGCCTAAAATGCCCTACATTTCGCCTCCCGCTTCGAAAGATTTTTGATGCCCACCATCGACACCTGCCTGGCCTTCTTCGCGCTGGTTTTCATGCTGGGTTTTGCGCCGGGGCCCGACAATATTTTTGTGATGATGCAATCGGTCACCCTGGGCCGCAAAGCCGGGCTAATGGCCATGCTGGGCATGTGCGCGGGGCTGGCGGTACACACGCTGGCGGTGGCACTGGGTTTGGCGGCGATTTTTGCGGCCTCGGCCACGGCGTTTACCGTGCTGAAGGTGGTCGGCGCGGGCTACCTGGCCTATCTGGCGTGGCAGGCTTTCCGCGCACCGGCGGGCACGCTGTCGGCCCCGTTGGAACAGCAGCCCGACCTGCGGCGCATCTTTTTACGCGGCTGGGTGATGAACCTGACCAACCCGAAAATCGTGTTCTTTTTTCTGGCCCTGCTGCCCCAGTTTGTGCATGCAGAGCGCGGCCCCATCGCCAGCCAGATCGGCGTGCTGGGAGCCATCTTCATCGGCTCCACGCTGATCACCTTTGGCGCTATCGCCTACTTCAGCGCCACTGTCAGCACCCGGCTGCGCCGCTCGCCCCAAGCGCAGCTGTGGCTGAACCGGATGGCCGGTACGGTGTTTTTAGGCATGGCGGTGAAGCTGGCGGTGGCCGAGCGTTGACCCCCTCGCACCGGCCAGAGGCATGCCGCAGATGACATCTGTAACAAAGCCCCGCCGGTTTCGACACACAGCCACGACGGCGGCCAGGGAAGATCGTGGCCTACGCACCCACGCGTAAATCGCCAAGGATTTACGCAGCGCCTAGCAGGCAGGTTTGCGGCCCTTCTGCCGGACGCTGCGTAATTCCATCTCCTGTGTCCCGAACGCCCATTTCAACCCCGCGCTGAAACTGGCGACCGGGTTAAGGCCTCTGCCGCATACCCGTTATGCGCAGAGGTTTTTTTTCGCCTTGGGCAGCAAGCCCGCCCGTGTTTTACACAGGTGTCATGGACCGCCAATACGCTTTGGCGGTTCATCCCCCCACACCCCCCAGAAACACAATGAACACACGTCTACCCGCCGCCAGCACTTTGTCCGATCCTGACGATTTCGACAACAACTCCAGCCACAACCGCCACTTGCAAGATGTCGTGGCCACCCCCATGGGCCGCCGCCAGGTGCTGCGCTCCGGCGTGGGCGCACTGGCCACAGCCAGCCTGGGTGGCATGGGCCTCTCGGCCTGCGGTGGAGACGACGACGTGGCCGCGCCACTGCTGCCTCCGGTGCTGGGCTTTACCGCCGTGGCCAAGAGCCTGGCGGATGCCGTCACCGTGCCTACGGGCTACACCGCCACGGTGGTCTACGCCACCGGAGACTCCATCGACAGCGCCGTCACCGACTACAAAAACGACGGCACCGACAGCAACTTTGCCCGCCGCAGCGGTGACCACCACGACGGCATGCACTACTTCGGCCTGAGCGCTGCCGGTCTGCCCACCGTGACCAACAACGACCGCGCCCTGATGGCCATCAACCACGAAGCCATCAACGGCACAGTGCAATTCATGCACCCCGCAGGCCAAACCAACATCGCCGCCACCGCAGGCGCACGCCCCGAGGCCGAAGCGCTGAAAGAGGTGGAAGCCCACGGCGCGTCCATCATCGAAATCAGCAAGACCGCAGGCATTTTTGGCGTGGTCAAGGCCTCCACCTTCAACCGCCGCATCACGCCGCGTACCCCCATGGTGTTTGGCGGCCCGGCCAAAGGCTCTGCCCTGCTGAAAACCAAATACTCGACCGACGGCACAAAAACGCGCGGCATGATCGGTAACTGCGCCAGCGGCTATACGCCCTGGGGCACCTACCTGACCTGCGAAGAAAACTTTGCCGGTTTCTTCCGCCGGGGCGCGGCCGACGACGCACAGCGCAGCGCCAAAGAGCTCACCGCCTTCAAACGCGTCGGCCTGGCCCAGGGCGCAGCCGGTGGCCAGCGCTGGGCCACCGTGGTCCCCGCAGACACCACCAGCACCGAATACGCCCGCTGGGATGCCAGCAAGCTGGGCACGTCCACCGACGGCACAGACGACTTCCGTAACACCCACAACACCTTCGGCTGGGTGGTGGAAATCGACCCCTACGACCCCACCTCCACCCCGGTGAAACACACCGCCCTGGGCCGCTTCGCCCACGAAGGCGCGTGGCCCAGCAACCCGGTAGTCGGCCAGCCGCTGGCCTTCTACATGGGCGACGACTCGCGCAGCGAATACGTTTACAAGTACGTGTCCAACGCGCTGTGGAGCGCCGCCGATGCCAGCCCCACCGACCGCCTGGCCACCGGCGCCAAGTACCTGGACGACGGCGTGCTGTATGCCGCCAAGTTCAACGCCGACGGTTCGGGCACCTGGCTCAAGCTGGACCTGAGCAACACCGCCATCAGCGGCAACACCGCCTACGCTTTTAGCGACCTGGCCGACCTGCTCATCAACGCCCGCCTGGCCGCCGATGCCGCCGGAGCCACCAAGTGCGACCGCCCCGAGTGGACGGCGGTAAACCCACGCAATGGCGAGATCTACATCACCATGACCGAAAACCCCGACCGGGGCAGCGTGGGCACCACCAGCGGCAACAACAACCCCAACCCGTATGTGGACCCGGCCTTCCCCCGCTACTGGCTGGACAATAAGGGCGTGTCCACCCAGAACGCCACCGCCACCACGCTCAAGGGCAACGTCAACGGCCAAGTGATGCGCGTGCGCGAAACCGGCAACCTGGCATCGGCCACCGCCTTCAACTGGGACATCTACCTGTTCGCCAGCCAGGCCACGGCCGACATCGGGCTGGACAACGTGAACTACCTGGCGAATGTGAACCTGTCGGGCCTGAGCAGCATCAACGACCTGTCCAAGCCCGACGGCTGCTGGTTCTCCAAGGCCAGCGGCATCCTGTGGATCGAAACCGATGACAACGCCTACACCGACGTGACCAACTGCATGCTGCTGGCCGCCGTACCTGGCAGCTACGGCGACGGCGGCAAGATCACCGTGACCAACCAGGCCAACGGCAAACCCGGCACCGCAGGCACTGCCCCGGTGGTGGTGGACACCTACGCGGGCAAGAAGATGAACGACACCATCTTCCGCCGCTTCCTGACCGCCCCGCTGGGTTCCGAGGTGACGGGCGTGGCCGAGTCGCCTGACGGCAAGGCGCTGTTCATCAACATCCAGCACCCCGGTGAAAACACCGCTACAGCCAACATTGCCGACCCAAGCAAGTTTGAAAGCCACTGGCCCGGCAACGGGGCTGGTGTGGCCGCCTACGGCCCCGGTGGCAGCACCGCCCGCCCCCCGTTCGGCCACGGTGATGATCACCAAAAACGACGGCGGTGTGATCGGTTTGTAGCCCCCATGTGCAAAGCCACGAAATTTCGTGGCTTTGCACAAGCAACGCACGAGCGCACCCACCGCCGCCCAGGTGCGAGCACTCTTCTCCCCAGGAAAGCGCAGCGAATCCCC
Source organism: Rhodoferax sp. LB1P47 (assembly GCF_056521445.1). Classification (NCBI taxonomy): domain Bacteria; kingdom Pseudomonadati; phylum Pseudomonadota; class Betaproteobacteria; order Burkholderiales; family Comamonadaceae; genus Rhodoferax; species Rhodoferax sp. LB1P47. Next base: position 41,249 of record NZ_JBWMAU010000020.1, read on the forward strand.
CTTAGCCTGGGGGGTGTGCCATCTCAGCAAAATGAGCAGGTGGCTAGAGGACGCATCCGTATTGCCGGGTTTATGCCCCTGCCGCAACCCATGCTACAGGGGCTTTTTTGTGGGCGCTAGGAACGTATTTACGGTTGACGCACCACCACGGGCTGCACGGTAAACACGTTGGCCGACTCCACGTCCACAGCCACTTGCACCCAGTGCAGCGACGGACTCCCGAAGGTTTGCAGGCGGGTCAGATTGGGCAGCATTTTGGTGGGGCTGTACAAGGGTTTGTCGAGCTTGAAGAAGTGCGTGTCGCCGTGCACAAACAGCACCTGGCCCGCATACTGCTCAGTTTCTTTGACGACGGCTGCCATGAAGTTGCGGTAGCCTGCGTGGCCCAGGTCGGTGCTCTCGTCCACCTCTTCGGTTTCGGGCAGGTCAAAGCCGGGGTCGGCTTGCAGCACCAGCACGATGCCTCGGGATTTTTGCGCTTTGGCTTGGGCGAAGGACGCGGCCAGCCAGGCGATGTTGGCGGTGTCGCGCTCTAGATATTCGGCATTGGCGGCATCGCACTCAGGGGTTTTCCGCACGCTTTTGGCGCTGCATTCCTTGGCGTTGAGCACCAGGTTGTTGTTGCTGCCGGGCACATTCAGGCCGACGAACACCACACCGCCGTGGTTGAAGCGGGTGTTTTCCACGTACTTTTCACCCAGCTTGCCCTGGTGCTCCAGCGGCATCTGGGTTTGGCCCAGGCTGTTCAGGGTGGGGAACATCACGCGGCGCAGGGTGGCCAGGCGCTCCAGGGAGTCATAACCGCCGTTGTTCACGCGGTGGCAGTCTGTCCACTCGTTGTCGCCGGGCACGTAGACCACGGGTTTGGCCATGCTGCCAAACATGGCCAAGGCATCAGTGAAGATGCCGTCGGTGCACTGCGAGCTGCCGTCTTTGATGTCGCCGTCGTAAAGCGAAAAGGCGATGTCCGACTGGTTGATGCTGCGCAGCACGGCGGGCAGCTTGCTGTCGTCACCCGCCTTTTTGTAGGGCATGTCGCCCCACAGGCCAAAAGAATAGCCCCGTGGCGCAGACGGCCCGGTGGAGGCACACGACACCAAACTGAGCGCCACCACAACGGCTGCAAGACTTTTAACAAACATGAAATGCCTTGGATAAAAGATTGGCACTCTAGGGTTGGTGTGTGACAACCGGGTGACAAAACACCCAGCTGGGGACGTTACTTGGGCAGCACTTCCAGGACCACAACTCAGCCCGGCTCAGCCCCCGACTTCTTCACCAATGCGGCCCAGCGCGGGATCTCGCGGGCCATGTGGGCGGCTAGCTCTTCGGGGCTGCTGGCCACGATATTCATGCCCAGTTGGCCTTCCAGCTTGGCTTGTACATCGGGCAGCTTCAGGGCTTTGACGATCTCGGCGTTCAGGCGCTGGACGATGGCTTTTGGCGTGCCCTTGGGCGCGTACACGGCCTGCCAGGAGGTCATCTCGAACCCGGCAATGCCAGACTCGACCATCGTGGGCAACTCGGGGGCCAGCGCAATGCGCTTGCCGGTGGTCACGGCGATCAACTTCAGCCGCCCCGCCTTGGCCAGCGGCAGCGCGGCGGTCATCTGGTCGAACATGAACGGCACCTGACCTGAGGCCACGTCGGTCAGCGCAGGCGGCGTGCCTTTGTAGGGCACGTGGGTCAGTGGCACGCCGACCATGTCGGCAAACATTTCGCCCGCCAGGTGGGTGGAGGTGCCCGCGCCAGAGGAGGCGAACAGGCGCTTGCTGGGGTCTTTTTTCAGCAGCGCGACCAGCTCGGCCACGGTGTTCACGCCCAGGCTGGGGCTGATGATCAGCACGTTGGGCAGAGTGGCCACCAGGCACACCGGCTCGAAGTCTTTCACCGGGTCGTAAGACAGGTTTTTGTACAGGCTGGCATTGATGGCGTGGGTGCTGATGGTGCCGCCCAACAGGGTGTAGCCATCGGGCGACGCCTTGGCCACATACGACGCGCCGATGCCGCCGCCCTGGCCGGGCTTGTTCTCCACCACCACCGACTGGTGCAGCGCATCGCCGATCTTTTGCGCCAAGGTGCGGCCAATGATGTCTGTGGAACCGCCCGGGGTGAACGGCACCACGTAGCCGATGGGCTTGGCGCTGGGCCAATCGTTGGCCCAGGACAGGCCGGGCAGTGCGGCCAGCGCCATCAGCGCATGGCGGCGGGTGGTGAGGATGTGCATGTGTGTCTCCTATTGTTTTGGGGGGAAATCAGCGGCCGTTGGCCGCGCGCCAGGTGGCGAAGTCAGTGCGCGCCTGTGCGTCGGTGGGCGGGTACAGCCCGAGGATGGAGCGGCCGCCCAGCACCTGTCGGGTCACAAAGTCTTCAAACGCGGTCATCTCGGTGGCCTCCAGCGCGATCGCATCGGCCAGGTGGGCGGGGATGACGATCACACCTTCGCCATCACCCACCACCACGTCGCCGGGGAACACCGGGGCATCACCGCAGGCTATGGGCACGTTGATGTCCAGCGCCTGGTGCAGCGTGAGGTTGGTGGGGGCCGAGGAGCGCTGGTGGTAGGCGGGCATGCCGAGCTTGGCGATGTCCGGCGCATCGCGGAAGCCGCCGTCGGTCACCACCCCGGCCACGCCGCGCACCATCAGGCGCGACACCAGAATGCCGCCCGCCGAGGCCGCCCGGGCGTCCTTCCGGCTGTCGATCACCAACACCGCACCGGGCGGGCATTCCTCCACCGCCTTGCGTTGCGGATGGCTGCGGTTTTGGAACACGTCGATGGTGTTCAGGTCTTCCCGAGCCGGGATATAGCGCAGGGTGTAGGCCTCGCCCACCATGTTCGGCAAGTTCGGGTTCAGCGGACGCACGTCCTGGATGAACTGGCTGCGCAGGCCGCGCTTGAACAGGGCGGTGCACAGGGTGGCGGTGCTGACTTTGGCAAGCAGCTCTCGGGTGGTGGGGTTCAAGATGGTCTCCAATGGGATTTAAAAAATATCGGGTTCGCCAACCGGCGCGCCGAATTCGGTTTCCAGAAAGTCGAAATCAGCGCCCTTGTCGGCCTGCATGATGTGGCGCGAGAACATCCAGCCGTAGCCGCGCTCGTAGCGCTTGGGCGGGGGCTGCCAGGCAGCGCGGCGGGTGGCGAGTTCTGCGTCACTCACCTCCAGATGGATGCTGCGCGCGGCCACGTCCACGGTGATCAGGTCGCCGGTTTTCACCAAGGCCAGCGGGCCGCCGATATAGGCCTCGGGGGCGGCGTGCAGGATGCAGGCGCCGTAGCTGGTGCCGCTCATGCGGGCGTCCGACAGGCGCAGCATGTCGCGCACGCCCTGCTTCACCAGCTTGGTGGGGATGGGCAGCATGCCCCACTCCGGCATGCCAGGGCCACCCTGCGGCCCGGCGTTGCGCAGCACCATGATGTGCTCGGCGGTCACATCCAGGTGCTCGTCTTCCACCGCCGCCTTCATGCTCGGGTAGTCGTCGAACACCAGCGCCGGGCCGGTGTGTTTGAGGAACTGCGGGGCGCAGGCGCTGGGCTTGATGACCGCGCCGTCGGGCGCGATGTTGCCGCGCAGTACGGCCAGCGCGCCTTCTTGGTACAGCGGGTTGTCTAGCGTGCGGATCACGTCGTCGTTGAACACCAGTGCTCCGGCGATGTTGTCGCCGATAGGGCGGCCGGTGACGGTGGCCGCGTCCAATTGCAGGTACTGCGCCATGCGGTGCATCAGGCCCGGCAAGCCCCCGGCGTAGTAGAAATCTTCCATCAGGTAGGTGTCGCCGCTGGGCCGGATGTTGGCCAGTACCGGCACGCGGCGGCTGAAGGCATCGAAATCGTCCAGACCCACGGCGCAATCGGCTCCGGCGCGGCGCGACATGGCCACCAGGTGGACGATGGCGTTGGTCGAGCAGCCCATCGCCATCGCCACGGCAATGCCGTTCTCGAACGAGGCACGGCTCAGCATGCGCTGCGGGGTCAGGTCTTCCCACACCATCTCGACGATGCGGCGGCCGCTTTCGGCCGACATGCGCGGGTGGTTGGCATCGGGTGCCGGGATACTGGAGGCCCCGGGCAGGGTCATGCCAATGGCTTCGGCAATCCCCATCATGGTGGCGGCGGTGCCCATCGTCATGCAGGTGCCGTGGCTGCGGGCGATGCCGCCTTCCACGCCAATCCACTCGGTCTTGCTGATCTTACCGGCGCGGCGCTCGTCCCACAGCTTCCAGGCATCCGAGCCAGAACCGAGGATCTGGCCGTTGTAGTTGCCGCGCAGCATTGGGCCTGCGGGCAGGTAAATGCAAGGCAGGCCCGCACTGATGGCACCCATCACCAGGCCGGGCGTGGTTTTATCGCAGCCGCCCATCAGCACTGCACCGTCCACCGGGTGGCTGCGCAACAGCTCTTCGGTTTCCATGGCCAGCATATTGCGGTAGAGCATGGTGGTGGGCTTGACGAAGGCCTCGGCCACCGAGATGGCGGGCAGTTCCACCGGAAAGCCGCCCGCTTGCAGGATGCCGCGCTTCACGTCTTCCACGCGCTGCTTGAAATGGCTGTGGCAGGGGTTCAGGTCAGACCAGGTGTTGACGATGGCAATCACCGGCTTGCCCGCCCAGTCGATGGGCGCGTAGCCCATTTGCATGATGCGGGAGCGGTGGCCGAAGGAGCGCAGGTCGTCGGGTTCAAACCAGCGCGCGCTGCGCAGGGAGTCGGGGGTGCGGTGTGTCATGAAAAGCATTAAAACACTAATATATTAGCTGAGTCAATGCGAGAATTCCCGGCTATGAATGTGCAAGAAAAAGTTCGCCTCGACCGCTCCCGCCAGGCAGCCCCCCAGGTGTTTGAGCAGTTGCGCGAGGCCATCGTGTCGCTGGAGATGCTGCCCGGCACAGTGCTGGCGCGGGATGCGCTGGCCCAGCAGTTCAGCCTGAGCCAGACCCCCATCCGCGACGCGCTGATGAAACTGGGCGAAGAGGGCCTAGTGGACATCTTTCCGCAGCACGCCACGGTGGTCAGCCGCATCGACATTGGTGCGGCCCAGCAGGCGCACTTTTTGCGCAAATCCATCGAGCTGGAGGTGGTGCGCACCCTGGCCAGCACCGCCGACGATCTGCTGGTGGCCCGGCTGCGCACGCAGATTGCCCTGCAAGTGGCGATGATCGGTGCCGCCGACTACCGCGAATTTGTGGCCGCCGACCAGGCCTTCCACCAGCAGATGTATGCCGCTGCGGGCGTGCCCGATTTGTGGAGCATGGTGCGCCGCATCTCCGGCCATGTAGACCGCCTGCGCCGCCTGCACCTGCCCAGCGCGGGCAAGGCGCAGGCGGTGGTAGACGACCACACCCGCATCGTCGATGCCATTGCCCAACGCGACCCGCAGACGGCACAGAGCGCGCTGCGGGCCCATTTGTCTGGCACGCTGGGGCAGCTAGACGAAATTTGCCTACGCTACCCCAACTACGTGGCGCGGTAGCTTTACACAGGCTTTGCCTGCCCTGTGCAAAGCCTGTTGGCAGGGTCTGTAAAGTGGGCCAAGGCGCTTTACATGCCTTCACCAACCCATGCCCAAGAACAAACTTCTGCGTTACTTCCTGCTCGCCCTGGCCGTATTGGCCCTGGGCATTGCCGCCAAACTGGTGTTCTTCTCCGCCGCCAAAAAGCCCGACTTTGTGACGGCTACTGCTGCCCTGGCGGATCTGGAGCAGGCGGTGTTGGCCACCGGCACGGTGCAGGCGTTCAAGCAGGTCAGCGTGGGTGCGCAGGCCTCCGGGCAGATCAAGTCGCTGAAAGTCGCCTTGGGCGACACGGTCAAAAAAGGCCAGTTGGTGGCCGAGATTGATTCGCTCACGCAACACAACAGCCTGCGCAATGCCGAAGCCGCGCTGGCCAACGTGCAGGCCCAGTTGCTGGTGAAGCAGGCCAGTCTGAAGCAAGCCGAACTCAGCTTCCAGCGTGAAAAAACCCTGCTGGCCGCCGATGCCAGCGCCCGCGCCACCTTTGAGTCGGCCGATGCCGCGCTGCAAACCGCCCGCGCCGAAGTCACGGTGGTGCAGGCCCAAATTACCCAGGCCAAACTGACCGTCAACACCGCCCAGCTGAGCCTGGGCTACACCCAGATCCTGGCCCCGATGGATGGCGTAGTGGTGGCCATCGTGGCGCAAGAAGGCCAAACGGTGAACGCCAACCAAACCACGCCCACCATCATCAAGCTGGCGCGGCTGGACACCATTACCGTCAAGGCGCAAATCTCCGAGGCCGATGTGGTGCGCGTCAAGCCGGGGCAAAAGGTGTACTTCACCATCTTGGGTGCGCCCAACAAGCGCTACACCACCACCCTGCGCACGGTGGAGCCCGCGCCAGACTCGATCCTGACCGACACCACCAGCACCACAACCACCAGTGCCAGCGCCATCTACTACAACGGGCTGCTGGAAGTGCCCAACCCCGACGGCCAGTTGCGCATCTCGATGACGGCGCAGGTCAGCATCGTGCAAAAAGAGGCCGAACAAGTGCTGACCATTCCCTCGGCGGCACTGGGCGAGCGCAGCCGCAAGAAAGGCAAAGAGGGCGGCCAGGATGGAGGTCAAGAAGCCACCGTGCGGGTGGTCAACGCCGCAGGCCAGGCCGAGCCGCGCCAGGTCAAGACCGGACTGAACAACAACATCAACGTGCAAATTCTGGAAGGCCTGGCCGTGGGCGACCGCGTGGTGGTGAGCGAAGCGCCTGCGGCAGGTTCAGCAGGGGCCTCGGGTAGCAGCAGTGCCCGCTCGGCCATGCGTCCACCTCCAGGAATGTGAACATGGACACGCCACACACCAGCCCGCTGCTGGAACTCACCGCCTTGTGGCGCAAGTTCCCGGCGGGCGAAGACACCATTGCCGTTTTGCGCGACGTGAACCTGCGCATCCACGCGGGCGAGATGATTGCCATCGTCGGCGCGTCCGGCTCGGGCAAGTCCACGCTGATGAACATCCTGGGCTGCCTGGACCGGCCCACCACCGGCTCCTACCGGGTGGCCGGGGTGGAGACCGGCCAGCTCGATGCCGATGCCCTGGCAGCCCTGCGGCGCGAGCACTTTGGCTTTATTTTTCAGCGCTACCACCTGCTGGGCGACCTGAGCGCGTTGGGCAATGTGGAAGTGCCCGCTGTTTACGCAGGCAAAGACAGCGCCGCACGGCATGAACGTGCCGCCGCGCTGCTGGGCCGCCTGGGCATGGCCGACCGCCTGCGCCACAAGCCGGGCCAGTTGTCTGGCGGGCAGCAGCAGCGGGTGAGTATTGCGCGCGCGCTGATGAACGGCGGCAGCGTAATCCTGGCCGACGAGCCCACCGGCGCACTCGACAAGCACAGCGGTGCCGAGGTGATGAAGATCCTGCAAGAGCTGCACGCCGAGGGCCACACCATCATTTTGGTGACGCACGACATGCAGGTGGCCGAGCACGCCCAACGCATCATCGAGATCAGCGACGGCGAGATCGTGGCCGACCGCCAAACGCAACCCGCCAGCGCCGCCCCGGTGCTGCCCGCGCCGCCAGCAGGCAGCAACGGCTGGGGGGCTATTTGGGGGCGCTTCAGCGAAGCCTTCCGCATGGCGCTGCTGGCCATGCGGGCGCACCCGCTGCGCAGCTTTTTGACCATGCTGGGCATCATCATCGGCATTGCCTCGGTGGTGTCGGTGGTGGCGCTGGGCGAGGGCTCGCGCTTGCAGGTGCTGAAGAACATCAGCTCCATTGGCACCAACACCATCGAGATTTTTTCGGGTAGCGGCTTTGGCGACCAGCGTGCCGGGCGGGTGCGCACCCTGGTGCCCGCCGATGCGGATGCGCTGGCCCAGCAGGTGTATGTGGACAGCGCCACCCCCATGGCCTCCAGCGCGGCCACACTGCGCTATGGCAACGTGGCAGTCACCGGCAACATCAACGGCGTGGGCGAGCAGTACTACCGCGTCAAGGGCATCACCCTGGCCCAGGGCACGTTCTTCGATGCCACCAGTGTGGCCAGCCTGGCGCAAGAGGTGGTGATCGACGACAACACCCGCAAGCAACTCTTCCCCACCATGCCCAACCCGCTGGGCCAGGTGATTTTGCTGGGCAGCGTGCCGTTTCGGGTGGTGGGCGTGGCGCAAAAAAGCGAATCCGGCTTTGGCAACCGCGAGGCGCTGAACGTCTACATCCCCTACACCGCCGCCATGCGCCGCGTGCTGGGGCAAAGCTACCTGCGGTCGATCTCGGTGCGGGTGAGTGACGATGCCTCCAGCGAAGCCGCCGAGGCCGGCATCAACCGCCTGCTCAAGCAGCGCCACGGCACGCAGGACTTCTACACCTTGAACACCGACACCATCCGCCAGACGATAGAGAGCACCACCCAGACCATGACCCTGCTGGTCTCGGCCATCGCGCTGATCTCGCTGGTGGTGGGCGGCATCGGGGTGATGAACATCATGCTGGTGTCTGTGACCGAGCGCACCCGCGAGATCGGCGTGCGCATGGCCGTGGGCGCGCGCCAGAGCGACATCCGCCAACAGTTTTTGATCGAGGCCGTGCTGGTCTGCCTGCTGGGCGGCGTGCTGGGCATCGGTTTGTCGCTGTTGATTGGCTGGGGCTTCAGCCAGAGCGGCAGCAGCTTCCAGATGGTGTATTCCACGGCCTCCATGGCGGCGGCGTTTGCCTGCTCCACCCTGATCGGCGTGGTGTTTGGCTACCTGCCCGCCAGCAATGCGGCCCAGCTCAACCCGGTGGACGCACTTTCGCGTGAGTAACCCTATGCACTCTTTCAAACCCCTGCTTCTTTCGGTTCTGGTCCTCGCGGGCTGCGCCACCTCGCAAGCGCCGTACTCCGCGCCTGCAACCCAGTTGCCTACCCAGTGGCAATACGGCACGGCCACCGCCCCCGCCAGCACCGGTGCGTGGTGGAAAAGCTTCCACGACCCGGCACTCGACCAGCTGATCGACCAGGCCCTGCTGCGCAACAACAACCTGGCCGCCGCCACCATCCAGGTGCGCCAGGCCCAATTACTGGCCGGGCTGGCCGAGCACCGCCCCAGCTTCAGCGGCAGCCTGAGCACCGGAGCCAGCCGCGCCTTGAATGGCAACGCCAGCACCAGCCGCAGCAGCGGTGCCAGCCTGGGTGTGGGCTATGAGATCGACCTGTGGAACAAGCTGGGCAGCCAGCGCGACGTCGCCCTGTGGGAAGCCCGCGCCACCGAACAAGACCGGGCGGCCACCGCCCTGGCCCTGGTGGGCACCACGGCCCAGCTGTACTGGCAACTGGGCTACCTGCACCAGCGCATGGCCGCCAACCAGCAAAACATCGCCAGCGCCGACACAACCCTGCAACTGGTGCAAGCCCAGGCCAACGCCGGGGCCGTGGGCGGGCTAGAGCTGGCCGAGGCCCGGCAAAGCCTGCTGGCCCTGCAAGCCAGCCACACCACCCTGCAACAACAGGCCGTGGCCGCCAACACGGCCCTGGCTTTGCTGTTTGACACCGCCCCCAGCGCGCTGCCCAACCTGCCGCAAACCCTGCCCAACAGCGCCCTGCCCGAGGTCGCCGCAGGCCTGCCCGCCGAGCTGCTGGCCCGCCGCCCCGACCTGCGCGCCGCCGAACTGCGCCTGCGCGAGAGCCACGCCAGCATCACCGCCACCCGCGCCAGCTACTACCCGGCACTGTCGCTCACCGGCGCACTGGGCACGTCCAGCACCTCGCTGTTGAACCTGTTGAGCAACCCGGTGGCCAGCTTGGGCTTAGGGCTCAGCCTGCCGTTTTTGAACCAGAAAGAGATGGACCTGAACATCCAGATGGCCCAGGCGCAAAGCGAAGCCGCCGTGGTCAACTTTCGCCAAACCCTGTACACCGCGCTGGGCGATGTAGACAACGCCTTGTCCGCCCGCCAACAGTACCGCGCCCAGGCCGTGCTGCTGGCGCAGGTGCTGCAAGCCGCCAGCCAAGCCGAGCGGCTGTACGAGGTGCGTTACCGCGCCGGTGCCGTGGCCCTGAAGCCCTGGCTGGACGCCCAAACCGCCCGCCGCAACGCCGAGATCGCCCTGGCCGAGAACCGCCTGAACCAGTTCACCAACCACGCCACGCTGGTGCTGGCGCTGGGTGGGGATACGGTACCAGCGACCGCCCCTTAATGCTATATTTATAATAGCTACTAACGCATATATCTATTGCGCTAAAGGCCCATTTTGCTTAAACCATCCAGTCGGCCTGAGAAGGACATACGTCACACGTACATGCGTGCCCACGTGGTGTTGTTAGCCGGCGGAACCGGGCCAATGACGGGTGCAGTCGGTCCGTACACCCCGACGTGGGCCCAGGCTTGGTTTTGGCGCGCTGCGATGGCGACCGCCGCAGCGAAACCGGCGATCCCGCTGGTGCAAGCCGATATGTAGACATTGGCTGGTGTTGCGCCTGGGGCCATATTGCTTTGGATCAGTGCCAAAAAGGTCGTGGCGTTCACATCCACACCGGTTCCAGCCTGGTCGTTACCGATCTCGGTGTCGTGTCCATGGGCAATCACGACAATGGTTTCCCCATGGGGAATGCGCAAATTCATGGCACTCACTTGGACCCACGTATAGCGGTGGGCAATCGGATTCCATGCGGGATTGAGCGGGGTGTTGATGATGTCCAAATCGGTGGACATAGTGATGGCGATGGTCATGGTGGTACCTTTGAAAAATCTATTTTTCGATCAATGGGTGGTCTTCATGCGCGGCAGACCCCGCCGTGGCGCACAGCGGCTGGCGGGGTTGCGTACGAGATGCAGCGACGGACGGTTTATGCCTGTCCGGCTTCGACATCTACGGCGCGGGTGTCGCCGGGCCATACGCCGAACAAATCGACGTGGCGCACGCCACTGATCCACTGTCCGCGCGGGCTCTTCCATTGGAGCTGGTGTTTTTCCGTCGACATCACACCGCGAAAACCCAGCTCGAGCGCAAGGTTGCTCGCGTCCAGCGGGATATCGCCAAATGTCACCGTCAGCCCACCCGAAGCCGTGCCACTGTCGGTCTTGTGTCCGCGCGGTGTGTCGTACTGGAGTGTTGCGTCAACGATGTACGTGCCGCCGTGGGCATTGCTAATGACCAGCTGGTACGCACCAATGTGCGTGATCCAACGCGGTAGCAGCAAACGCCCGTCAAAGGACGCAAAGGTGTAGGCCAACGGCGCTGATTTTTGGGCCAACACACCCGCCTCGCTGGGCCACAGGTGTTTATCGACGCTTTTGCTGGAACTGACCGAAGTGAACGAGCCTTTGCCCTTGACCTCACCCACCATCTTTTGCACAGCGGACGCAGACCCTTTCAGCGAAAAAGTGTTGTCGCTGGCCATGGAGCCCACATTCAAGCCACTGCGGGCGTACAACACGCTGGTAATAATGCCAAAGCCTTGCGCGATACCTTTGTCCGAGCCCATGCCCGATTGAACCGCACGCTGGACCAGCCAATCCAGGTGATCGGCGAGCACCGCATCCGGGTTGTTCAATACCATCTCCGAGTCCAACGCACATTTGGACACCATCGACCCCTCGCGGCCGAACTTCCATGCGATCTCCAAAGCGGCCTTGGCCGTGATGCCCGTTTCCGGGTCCGTGACTTCCGCGCCCAGGTCCACCTCGCTCTCGGTGCGCGAGACCTCGCTGGACATCGTGTCCCAGTCCGAACTCACCGGGTTGCGTATGAAGTTGCCTTGGCTCACGCCAGGTATGGCATCCGCAATTAACTTAAAAGTACCGGTCAAGGGGTCCAGGATGCCGACGGCGCCAGGCGCCACCTCACTGCTCAGCGTCCAGTTGCCCCAGCGGTCCGGGCTGGATTTTCGAATGAGCTGCGTAAATTGTCCGTTCCAATTAATCATGTCTTCTCCGTAAGGGTAGTGAATGAAAAAGGCCATTGCACGGTTGCAACCGATCGCATGGACGCAGCCGCAAAGCGCATGACGCACGACAGGGATGGGCGGTCTTGTCTTGCGTCGCCACGATGGTGCGCGTCGGTTTTCCCGGTGGAAATAACTCCGATGGCGTAGTGGCAGAACCAGGACTTACGCAAGCCCCTCTGTGCGCCCAGCGGCATGCCACATCAGCGCCGCCATGCCATGTACGCGGATGGACTTCATCGCGTTCTCGCGGTGTTTGCGCACCGTTGCGGGACTGATGTTGAGGCACCTGGCAATTTCTTTGCTGGTCAATCCTTGCGCCAGAAATGCCACCACTTGCCGCTCTCGTGCGCTGAGCCGAGAAAGTGCCCCTGGGTCTGGCACATCGCCATCCGGCGCTAGCGTGCCGATGGCAAATGCCACCAGCTGCGCCGTGCTGTGCAAGCCCAACTTGCGCAGGATGTTGCAGCGGTGCTTACGCACGGTGAAGGGCGCAATGCCCATCACCGTGGCGATTCCCTGGCACGACCGGCCGCTGCCAATCCAAGCGAGCACCTCGCCCTCCCTGGCCGTCAGCCCGACAACGCGCTCGCCCTTGCGGGGCACAGCATCGGCATCTGGCACAGGGGCGGGTTGCGGCTTCCAGGCGCGGCAATAGCGATAGACCAGGCTCTTGCCACCCGCAAAGCCCAGGGCACGCAGAGCATCCACATAGCTGCCAATGCTGCGTCGATCACGCTTGTCACACCCGCTGTCGGCTGTGAGCCAGCGCGCCAGATGGTCTACGTAGGCATCCAGCAAGCCCGGCGACGGCACACGTTGCGGGTAGCACGGCTCCACCACGTTTTCTGGCTCGGATAGCCAGCGTTTTGCCGTGTTTCTGGAGATGCACAGCCGTCTGGCGGCTTCGCGTACCGAGACACCTTCACGCTGCACCATGCGCCGGAGCGCCCCGAGGGTTTCCACGTTGATCACGCACGCCCCCCGCTGACTGGTTTAGCAGGGTAGACGGATCACGTGGCTCAGTTTTGAATGGGAAATCGCCTCAGAATAGTCCCAACATTTACGTACCAGAACGTCGTAAGGTTCAAAGTTGCTTGAACCCTTGAGTCGGCCTTAGAAGGACATACGCAACACGTGCATGCGTGCCCACGTGTGTCGTGGGCCGGAGGGACTTGACAGACACCGAGCCGCAGCTATTTGCTGCGTAAAAATTGAACGCTTAAATGCCCAGCGCCGCTTCGATCGCCTTTTCCAGGCTCTTGGGCGTGTCGGTGGGGGCGTAGCGTTTCAGCACCTGGCCGTCTTTGCCGATTAAGAATTTGGTGAAGTTCCACTTGATGAACTGGGTGCCCAGCACACCAGGGGCTTGGGCGCACAGCCACTGGTAGAGCGGGTCGGCCCCGCTGCCGTTGACCTCGATCTTGGCCATCATCGGGAAGTCCACGCCGTAGTTGCGTTGGCAGAAGCTGGCGATCTCGCCGTTGCTGCCTTTGTCTTGCGCGCCAAACTGGTTGCAGGGGAAACCCAGCACCACCAGACCCTTGGCCGCGTAGCTTTGGTGCAGCGCTTCCAGCCCGGCAAATTGCGGCGTGAAACCGCAGGCGCTGGCGGTGTTGACAACCAGCAGCACCTGGCCTTTGAATTGCGACAGGGCAACGGGCTGGCCGTCGATACCGGTGGCGGTGAAGTCGTAGAGTGAGGTAGTCATGCCGGGGATTTAAGCAGAAACGGGGCTCAGTCGCTGCGGGCCGCGAGTAGTGCTGCCAACACAATCAGCCCGGCCCCCAGCAACGTGCGCAGCGACAGGCTGGCGGCCCCCAGGGCGATGGACGATGCGCTGGCGAACACCACTTCGGTCAGCATCACGATGGAGGTGGTGCTGGTGGGCAGGCGCGAAGCACCGTATTGCAGGCCCAGGTTGCCGATAAAAAACGCCACCCCCAGGGCCACCACGACCAGCAGCGTGCCGCTGTGCTCCAGCATCGGTGGTAAGGCGGGGACCATGCCGAACTGCCCGGCTATGCCTGCGGTTAGCCCGGCCACCAGCACGCCACCGGCAAACATGGCGGCCATGCGCTCGGTGCCAGGCACGGCGTGCAGGCGTTTGAGCAACACATTGGTCAGCGCAAAACCCAGGCCACCCACAATGGCCAGCACATCGGCCATCGAAAAATCCGCTACCGCCGCGCTACTGGTCGGCCACAGCACCACCAGCACGCCCGCCACGGCCAGCGCCAGCCGCATCAGCGAGGCGCGGGTGGGGCGCTCGCCCAGCAGGCCCCAGGCCAGCAATACCGCCCAGCCGGGCATCAGGTAGAACAGCAGCACCACCCGCACCACGTCACCAATGGCCACGGCCCAGTTGAAGCAGACGTTGGTCAGGCCGGTGGCCAGCAGCAGCCACCACAGCCCAGGCTGGCGCAAGCCTTTCCAGGCGGCGGGGCGGATGGCCAACAGGCCCGCCAGGGCAACCGTAAAGAGCAGCGCGGTAGACCACAGCGGGTGCAGCCCGGCGTTCTGCAACTGGCGAAACGGCCACCACGACACGCCCCAAATTAAGGCGTTGAGCAGCAGCGCCAGAACCGGCAGCAGAGCGGGTGAACGCACTTCAGTGTGTGTTATCGGTGCGGGCCAGCATCAAGAGATGCTCGACCTCGTCCTTGTGCTTCACGCAATTGCTGGCGTGCCAGCGCTGGATCAGCCACATGAACCCGGCCACCACCAAACCAAAGGCCGTGATGGCCCCGAACGACGACAGCCCCATGCCAGTGGAGACGGTGTAGAACGCGCCCAGCGCCAGGATGCACAGCTGTTCGTTGAAGTTTTGCACGGCAATCGAGCGGCCCGCGCCCATCAGGTTGTGGCCACGGTGCTGCAGCAAGGCGTTCATCGGCACCACCATAAAGCCGCCCAGTCCGCCCAGAATGATAAGGAAGGGCACGGCGATCCAGACGTTGTCGATGAAGTTCATCAAGATCACCAGCAGGCCCATTGCCAAGCCCAGCGGGATCACCTTGGTGGCCGTGTCCAGCCGCATGCGCATGGAGGCCGCCACCGCCCCCACGGCGGTGCCAATCGCCACCACACCCAGCAGGCTGGTGGACTGGGTGATGCTGTAGCCCAGGGCGGTGGCGCTCCAGGCCAGCACGATGTATTTCAGATTGCCGCTGACACCCCAGAACAGGGTGGTGGTGGCCAGGGTGATCTGGCCCAGCTTGTCGTTCCACAGCCGCGAATTGCAGCGCCAGAAGTCGGGCAGCAGCACCAGGTAGTTGCGCGGCATCGGGCGCATTTCAACCCCGGTGTCGGGAATGCGGGTGTTGAACCAGGCTGCCAGGGCGTACACCGCTATCAGCACACTGATGGCGGCCTGCGGCGGGGTGCTGATACCGGTGTCAATGAGCGGAAAGTCCAGCCCCAGCAACTTACCCGACAGGATCGGGCCCACCAGTTGGCCGCCAAACAGCACGCCCAGAATGATGGAGGCAATCGTCAGCCCCTCAATCCAGCCATTGGCCTTGACCAGTTGCGAGGCCGGCAACATCTCGGTCAGGATGCCGTATTTGGCGGGCGAGTAAGCAGCGGCACCCAGGCCAACGATGGCCGTGGCCACCAGCGGGTGTGCGCCAAACAGCATCATCCCGCAGCCCACCATCTTGATGGCGTTGCTGGCCAGCATGACCCGGCCCTTGGGGTAGGCATCGGCCAGAGCACCCAGCCAGGGGGCCAAAATGACGTAAAACAACGCGAACATCGGCACCAATGCCGCTTGCTGCCATTGCGCACCGCCGCTGCCTCGGATCATGGCCACCGACGCGACAAAAAGCGCTTGGTCGGCCAGTGACGAGAAGAACTGGGCCGACATGAGGGTAAAGAAACCGCGCTTCATTAAATAGTAGTAACGGCATCAGCGTGGCTGATGCGGGTTGATTTAAGCCATGTCTCTAAAGAAGTGCGGGTTATATCACGTGGCGGAATGCCAAAATCCCCAATATCCCCAGACTGCCGCCGCACTGACCCCGCCACCACCCCGCAACCCCGCACCGCCGACCTGAACGGACCCCGCCCATGCCCCGCCCCATCCAAGCCACGATCCACACCGATTCCTTGCGCCACAACCTGGCCCGTACCCGCGCCGCTGCGGGCGATGCCCGGGTCTGGGCAGTGGTCAAGGCGAATGCCTACGGCCACGGCATTGAGCGGGTGTTTGAAGGTCTGCGCGGTGCCGATGGCTTTGCCTTACTGGACCTGAACGAGGCCGAGCGGGTGCGGGCGCTGGGCTGGCGCGGCCCGGTGCTGCTGCTCGAAGGCGTGTTTGAGCAACGCGATCTGGAGCTGTGCTCGCGCCTGGACCTGTGGCACACGGTGCACTGCGATGCCCAGATCGACATGCTGGCGATCCACAAAACCAATCTGCCGCACCGCATCTTTTTAAAAATGAACACCGGCATGAACCGGCTGGGTTTTTCGCCCGCGCGTTACCGCTCCGCCTGGACCCGGCTGAACCTGCTGCCGCAGGTGGACGAGATCTCGCTGATCACCCATTTCAGCGATGCCGACGGCCCGCGCGGCATTGCCGAGGCGATGGCGGTGTTCAACACCTTCACCGAAGACCTGCCCGGTGAGCGCAGCGTGGCCAACAGCGCCGCCACTCTGCGCCACACCCCTGGCGGCCCGCTGCAACAGCCCGCGCTGGCCGCCCAGGTGGCGGGTGACTGGGTGCGCCCGGGCATCGCCATTTACGGCAGCGCACCCGACTTCCCCGCCCACAGCGCGGCCGACTGGGGCTTGCTGCCCAGCATGACGCTTGCTGCAAAAATAATAGCTATACAAGAACTAAAGACGGGCGCTAGCGTGGGATATGGTTCAAATTTTGTGGCCGACCAAGCGATGCGCATCGGCGTAGTGGCCTGCGGCTATGCCGACGGTTATCCGCGCATCTGCCCGACCGGCACACCGGTGCTGGTCGATGGCGTGCGCACCCGCACCCTGGGCCGCGTCAGCATGGACATGCTGACTGTCGACCTGACCCCCGTGCCCCAGGCCGGCATGGGCAGCACCGCCACCCTGTGGGGCCGTGCCGCCAATGGCGCGGTGCTGGCGATCGACGAAGTGGCGCAGATGGCGGGCACCGTGGGCTACGAGTTGATGTGTGCGCTGGCGCAGCGGGTGCCGGTAGTGGTGGATTGACGTTACAAGACTTTTAGGCCGCTGGCGAAGGTGGGATAAGCGCTGGCAGCTCTGCTATTGGTAGCATGTAATTGTTTTTGACCTTGACGTAGTGCTCGGCCGAGTAGCGCAGAAACGCCAGCTCTTTGTCGTTCAGCGCACGCACTTTGACCGCCGGGCGGCCCACGTACAGATAACCGCTTTCCAGTACCTTGCCCGGCCCCACCAGGCTGCCCGCACCCACCATGCAGCGCGGCTGCACCACCACATCGTCCATCACGATGCTGCCCATGCCGATCAGGCAGTCGTCGCCAATCTGGCAGCCGTGCAGGATGACCCCGTGGCCAATCGTCACGTAATTGCCGATCACCAGCGGCGAACCCTCAGGCTTGGCGGCACTTTTGTGCGACACATGGCCCATGGACAGGTCCTGGATATTGCTGCTATGGCCGATGCGGATGCGGTTCACATCGCCGCGCAGCACGGTGTTGCACCAGATGGAGGAGTCGGTGCCAATATGTACGTCGCCGATGACCTGGGCCGAGGTGTGGACGAAGGCGCCGTCAGTGAGCTGGGGGTGGGTGTGGAGGTAGGGGGATAAAGGCATAGGAAGTCGGGTTTTAGACGGTTGGGGTGGCTGTATTCGGTGGAAACGGCCTGTGAGATACTTTAAATGGATACATGCCATGCTGCGGTTGCAGGCATATCTACCCTCTACTTTGCGCCATCCCAAGGGCATATCGGACGGACGCAGTGCCTTCTGCGTCGCCAGCACAGATTTTTATGTCCACCCGCAAATCGCTGTTTTTCTCATTTTTAGACCGTTATGCGAGCCTGGCCATTTCCATAGGTTCGTCTATGGTGATTGCCCGCTTGCTGACCCCCGCCGAGATTGGGGTGTTCTCGGTCACGATGGTGCTGTTGGCATTTGTGGCCACGGTGCGGGACATGGGAGCAGGTTCTTATCTGGTGCAAGAAAAAGAACTCACCACCGACCGTATCCGGGCGGTATGGGCGGTGCAGCTCGGTTTGGGGTTGGCTCTGGCCTGCGTGGTGCTGCTGGCCAGCTACCCGGTATCCGTGTTCTACCAAGAGCCGCGCATGGCCAACATCATGTACGTCATCGCGTTGAACTACGCGGTCAATCCCTTTGGTTCTTTGACCTACGCCTGGTTGATGCGGGAAATGCGCTTTAAAAGTATTGCCGTGATGCGGTTTTCTGCGGCACTGGTGGGTGCGCTGGTATCGACAGGGCTGGCCTGGGCAGACTATGGCCCCATCAGCTTGGCGTTCGGTTCCTTGGCATCTATCGTGGTCAACGCCTTGTTGGCGGTGTACTTTCGACCCACGTCTTTTCCCTGGATGCCCGGTGTGGGCGAAATCAAACGCGTGTTGTCCTTCGGCTCGAAAATCACCGGAACGAGTTTGGTCGGCGTGTTGTCCTCTGGCACATCGGAGCTTTTGCTGGGCAAACTGCAAGATTTAACGGCGGTTGGCTTGTATTCGCGTGCGACGGGCCTGGTGCAGATGTTCCAGCGCTTGTTTGTCGATGCAGTCGGCGTGGTCTGCCTGCCTTGGTTTTCCAAGCAGTTCCGTGAACAGGGTGGTTTTGTGGAGTCCTACATCAAAGCCACCGTGTATGTCAGCGCCTGTGGCTGGTCGTTCTGTCTCGTGGTGATCTGTTTGGCCCATCCCCTGGTGCGATTTTTGTACGGTCCGCAATGGGACCAAGCGGTGGATTTGGCGCGGTTTTTGGCAGTGGCGGCCGCGTTTGCGATACCCGCCATTCTGGGCCAAGTCGCCTTGTTGGCTGCCGGTGCGGTGGCACCGATGGCCCGCCTGACGGTGGTGTGCGCGCTGCAAAACGTGGGCTTTATGGCCCTGGGCGCGTATCTAGGACTGTGGGCAATGGGATTTGCCGCCATCCTCTCTGCCATCGTGGCATCGGGTCTGTGGATGCGCACCACGTCAAAGCATATTGGTCTGTCGTTACCCCAGCTTATTCCCGGTATGCGCCAGAGCGCTTTAGTGGCGCTGCTCGCGGGATTGGGGCCATTTCTGGTGCTGTGTTTTTATGGGCCGTATCCCGATGCCGTACTGGCACCTTTGTTTCTGGGCAGTCTGGGCGGGTTGGTGGGGTTTGTAGCGGGTGTTTTTTTGTTCCGACATCCTTTGCAAAAAGAGTTCGGGACGCTGTGGTTCCAGTTACGGCAAAAACTACGTTAAGGCAACGCTGAACAAGGCCGTTCAAAACGCGTTGTCGAGGTGCTGAAACCCAGAAACCACCGAATCCGGCCAAAACGCCCCGTTCTCTAACCCCGTTGGGCACGGTTTACGGG
>NZ_JBWMAU010000021.1:0-55573 GCF_056521445.1 Rhodoferax sp. LB1P47
TTGGTAAACCAGATGATGTCACTTCCCAGTGGCTGCGCCTACACCTTCACCCTCAAAAATTCGACTCCCAATCGACAGGAAATTACATCTTTGAGTGGTTGTGCAAGTGGCTCTATTTAATAGCTGCCAGCGCAAATACCATATGCGCCAGAGGCCTAAAAAGCTTTGAAGCCTAGCCTTCAAACTGCGGGTGCAATTGGCGGATCTTGGTCATGGCCACTCCGGCGGCGGCGGTGCGGGTTTCGACCCCCATCTTCACGTAGACGCGCTCCAGGTGCTTCTTGGCGGTGGCCGGGCTGCTACCCAGAATCTCGCCAATGTCGCGGTTGGTTTTGCCCTTGACCACCCAGTACAGCACCTCGGCTTCGCGGGTGGTGAGCTTGAAGCTCAGGCTCATGGCCTCGATGACGGCCGCGTCGGACACCTCGCGCATCACGATCAGCCAATCCCCCCCGCCGTCCCCGTCACCGGTTTGCTGGTGCAGGCGAAAGCTGAGTCGGCGTGCGCCCTGCTCCACGCTGAGGCGCGGCGGTTCGATCTGGTTTTGTGCAGCGGACACATGTTGCTGTAGCCACTCCACCACCACCGTGGGGGTCTGGGGCGCGCTGGTGCCAAAGTAATCGCGCAGCAGATCCCGGGCCAGCGGGGTTTGCCACATCAGCTTGCCGTCACTGGCGCGCACCGTGATGCTGGCGTAGCCGAACGCATCCAGCGCATTGCGGGCCTGGCCGGCCTGGTGCACCTGCTGGCGGGCGCGGCGGGCACTTTGCAGGTGCACGTTCATGCGGGCCATCACCTCTTTGGGTTTGATGGGTTTGGTGACGTAATCGACCCCGCCCGCCTCCAGCGCGGCCACCAGGTGCTCGGTCTCGGTCAGGCCAGTCATGAAGATGATGGGGATGTGGGCGGTGGCCGGGTTGGCTTTGAGGCGGCGGGCCACCTCGAAGCCGTCCATGCCAGGCATCATGGCGTCGAGCAGCACGATGTCGGGCAGGGCCTGGGCGGCACGCTGCAAGGCGGTTTCGCCGCGTGTGGCGACGAGGACGGTGTAGCCGGATTCGTCCAGCGCGTCGTGCAGCACGGCCAGGTTGTCGGGCACGTCATCGACGATGAGGACCACGTCGGAGTTGCGGCGGTCTAGGAGGGATGTCTCTTGGATGTTTGCAAGCACCGTGGGTGGCTTCCCGCCCCCACCCCGTCCCTCCCCCGTGGGGGGAGGGAGGAAGTCAGGCTCCCTCCCCCGCCGGGGGAGGGCTGGGGTGGGGGCAGCGGCGGTGGGCGGGATTGCGGATTCAGGGAGCATGGTGGGTATCAGGGGCCTCGGCCAGCAAACGGCCGATGGCTTCAAACTGGAATTGTTGGGCCAGGGTACGCACCTCTTGTGCCAGACCCCGGCATTCGGGCTGCGCCTGTTCCAGCGCGGCCAGCTGGTTGAGGATACCTCGGTAAAAACCCAGCTCGACCACCTGGCGCAGCGCCTGCAAGCGGGCCGGGTCGGGCCAGACGCGCTGCACCGGCGCGGGCGGCAGCGCGGCTACGGCAGGTGCCTCTACCCACTGGAGTTGCAGGCGGCGCTCCAGCCAATCGAGCAGCTCGCTATGGCGCACGGGTTTGGTGATGAAGTCGTCCACGCGGATGCCGACATCGTTGTCCAGGCCCTTGTCGAAGGCGTTGGCGGAGACGATCGCCACATGGGTATCCCTGTGCCCATCGGCCCGCATCCGCCGTATGGTTTCCCAGCCGTCGATGCCGGGCATGGCCAGGTCCATCAGCACAGCATCCGGCTGGTAACCCGCCGCTAGCAGATCCAGCGCGTCGTGGCCGCTGGCGGCGGTGCGCACCTCGAAGCCCAGGGGTTGCAGCAGTTGCACCAGCAGCTCGCGGTCGGGCTCTTCATTGTCTACCACCAGCAGCTTGCGGCGCGGGCCGAGGTAGGCGCGGCGCAGGCGCGGGGTGCTGTTGCGCACGCCTTGCAGGTCGGCACCGTGGATTTCGGGCAGGAACAGCTTGACGCGGAACACCGAGCCGCTGCCAGGCGTGCTGACCACGGTCATCTCGCCGCCCATCAGGTCGGTGAGCATTTTGGCGATGGTCAGACCCAAACCGGCCCCTCCACTACCCGGGGAGGCCCCGCGCTCGAACGGCTCAAACACCTGCGCCAGCTCGTCGGCGTGCATGCCGGGCCCTGTGTCTTCGATGTCGATAAAGGCCATCTCCAGCGCGTAGCGGGCGCGCAGACGCACGCGGCCCGTGGCGGTGAACTTGATGGCGTTGCCCAGCAGGTTGATGAGGATCTGGCGCAGGCGCTTCTCATCCGCGCGCACCTGCTCGGGCAGCACGCCCTGCGGGTCGAAGTGGAACTGCAAACCCTTGGCGCGGGCCTGGGGCTCGAACATCTCGGCCATCTCATGCAGAAGATCGGCAAACGGCATGGGCCGGGTGGCCAGCGTCAGCTTGCCGGATTCGATGCGGGCGATGTCCAGCGTGCCTTCAATCAGCGACAGCAGGTGCTCGCCGCCGCGCTTGATCACACCGATGGCCTGCTGGCGGTGCGGGGGCACGCTGGCATCCTCGCCCATGAGCTGCGCGTAACCCAGAATGCTGTTCAGCGGGGTGCGCAGTTCGTGGCTGATGGCGCTGATGTAGCGGCTTTTGGCCTGGTTGGCCTGGTCGGCTTGCGCCCTTGCCTGCTCGGCCACCAGCTTGGCGGCTTGCAGGGCTTGGTCGGTTTGTGCGTGCGAGGCAATTTCGCGTTGCAGCAGATGGGTTTGGCGGTTCGATTCTTCTTGCGCCACCTGGCGACTTTTGTGCGCCAGCACAAACCACCAGGCCACGATGCAGGCCATTACCGTCAACGCCATATAGGCTTTAACAAAGCCCGATCGCAGTGAAAAACTTGGATCGAAATCGGCCTCTAGCGCATACTTCATAAGCGCCTGTAGCTCTTGAAAATATAGCAACCCAAACAAGGTGGCCAGCACCGGCAAAACCACCAGCATCAGCAAAATAAAGT
This sequence comes from Rhodoferax sp. LB1P47, assembly GCF_056521445.1. NCBI lineage: Bacteria > Pseudomonadati > Pseudomonadota > Betaproteobacteria > Burkholderiales > Comamonadaceae > Rhodoferax > Rhodoferax sp. LB1P47. The sequence continues at coordinate 3,014 of NZ_JBWMAU010000021.1, forward strand.
GCGCCAAGCCGGTTTCCAGGTACGGCCACGCCCGCTGGGGCAGCAGCCAGCGCAAGGCCCCTGCCCACTGCACCTTCAGGCTGGCCTGGGGCTTGCACAAATCGCCACAGCGCGCATCCAGCGTGCAGCACAGCGAGCAAATCGCGCCCTGGTAGGCGGGGCAATGGGCCATATCGGGGGTTTCGTACTCGCGCTCGCAAATCACGCAGCGTTGCAGCCGTTGGTAGCCACCGCTGGGCATGGGGGCGGCCACACTTTTCCAATCCGACTGCGGGCCCCGGGCAATGTAATAACGGCCTTGGGTCCACCAGGCCAGCAGCGGTGACACCAGCATGGCCGTGCCCAGCGCAATCAGGGCGGAGAACGCCTGCGCCATCGGCCCGAACAGCCCCAGATAGGCCAGCATCGACAAGAGCGAGGCCAGGCCCATCGCGCCCACGCCGACCGGGTTGATGTCATACAGGTAGGCCCGCTTGAACTCGATGCCCGGCGGCGACAGGCCCAGCGGCTTGTTGATCACCAGATCGGCCACCACCGCCATGATCCAGGCGATGGCGAGGTTGGAGTACAGCCCCAGCACGTCGCCCAGCGCCTCGAACACGTTCATCTCCATCAGCATGAAGGCGATCAGCGTGTTGAACACCACCCACACCACCCGCCCCGGATGGCTGTGCGTGATGCGCGAGAAGAAGTTAGACCAGGCCAGCGACCCGGCGTAGGCGTTGGTGACGTTGATCTTCAGCTGCGACAGCACCACAAACAGGGCCGTGGCCGCCACCGCCCAACCGTACTGCGGAAACACGTATTCGTACGCGGCCAGGTACATCTGGTTCGGATCGACCGCGCGCTCGGGCGGCACCATGTGGGTGATGGCCAGGTAGGCCAGCAGCGCGCCGCCCAGCATCTTCAGCACCCCCAGCAGCACCCAGCCCGGCCCGCCTGCCAGCACGCCCAGCCACCAGCGGCGGCGCGTGGCAGGGGTGTAGGCGGGCATGAAGCGCAGGTAGTCGGCCTGCTCGCCCATCTGGGTGATCAGCGCAATACCCACAGTGAGCGCCGCGCCGAACGACAGCAAGTCAAAACCATTTTTCTGGCCCGACACGCCAGCGTAGTGCAGCACCCCGGTAAACGCACCGGGCTCACGCATCCACACATAGGCAAACGGCACCACCAGCAAAACCAGCCACAACGGCTGCGTCCACACCTGCAAGCGGCTGATCATGGACACCCCGTGCGTCACCAGCGGAATCACCACCAGCGCGCAAATCAAATAGCCCCAGCGCGGCGGTATGCCCAGCGACAGCTCCAGCGCATAGGCCATCACGGCAGCCTCCAGCGCGAAAAAGATGAAGGTAAACGACGCATAAATCAGCGAAGTGAACGTGGAGCCGATGTAGCCAAAACCCGCCCCGCGCGTGAGCAAATCCATGTCCACCCCGCAGCGGGCGGCGTAGATGCTGATGGGCAGCCCAGCCAGAAAGATGATCAGCCCGGTAGCCACAATCGCCCAGAAGGCGTTTACAAAGCCGTGCTGCACCAGCAAGGTGGCGCCCACCGCCTCCAAAATCAAAAACGAAGCCGCCCCAAACGCCGTGTTGGCCACCCGCCACTCAGACCACTTGCGAAAGCGCTGCGGGGCAAAGCGCAGGGCGTAGTCCTCCAGCGTCTCGCTGGCCACCCAGCTGTTGTAGTCGCGGCGGATCTTCACCACCTGCTGGGGTGCGTCGTTCAGGGGGGTGGAGTCGGGGTCGGTCACTGCGGGATCTTCGCAGCTTTTATGCCCGCCCATGCACCATGCTTGTGCGCCATTTGGCGTAGATAGCAAGGCTTGGGAGGCCCGTAGCTTGCTTAATAATGCGTGGAATAAGTCACAACTTTAAAGATCCTATGGAACTCACGCCCCGAGAAAAAGACAAGCTGCTGATCTTCACCGCCGCCTTGCTGGCCGAGCGGCGCAAAGCCCGGGGCCTGAAGCTGAACTACCCCGAAGCCATTGCCTACATCAGCGCGGCGGTGATGGAAGGTGCCCGCGACGGCAAGAGCGTGGCCCAGATGATGAGCGAGGGCCGCAACATCCTGACCCGCGCCGACGTGATGGACGGCATCGCCGAGATGATCCCCGACATCCAGGTGGAAGCCACCTTCCCCGACGGCACCAAGCTGGTCACCGTGCACCAACCCATTTTGTAAGCCCACCATGAATACTTCTAAATTAATAGCTGCTATCGCCCTATCTATAAGCACGGGAGCCGTATTTGGCCATGATGGCCACAGCATGACGGGTAACCACTGGCATGCTACCGACGTGTGGGGTTATGCCATAGCAGCTGGCGTGGCGGCATTTGTTTTTTGGCATTCCCGGGGCGGCAAATGACCCCCGGCGAACTGCTGGTAGACGACGGCGACCACGCACTCAACACCGGGCGACGCAGCGTCACCCTGGTGGTAAACAACACGGCAGATCGGCCCATCCAGGTCGGCAGCCACTACCACTTTGCCGAGGTCAACGGCGCACTGGGCTTTGACCGTGCCGCCGCCCTTGGCATGCGCTTGAACATCGCCTCCGGCAGCGCGGTGCGCTTCGAGCCCGGCCAGCAGCGCACGGTGGAGCTGGTGGATTACGCGGGCGACCGCATGGTGTATGGATTTCGCGGTTTGGTGAATGGCCCCATTGACGCAAGCGTCCAAGGAAAACTCTGATGGCAACGATTGGCAAACGCGCTTACGCCGAGATTTTTGGCCCCACCGTGGGCGACCGGGTTCGCCTGGCCGATACCGACCTGCTGATCGAGGTGGAAAAAGACTACACGCTGCTGGCCGGTGCCTACGGTGAAGAAGTCAAGTTCGGCGGTGGCAAAACCATCCGCGACGGCATGGCGCAGTCGCAAAAAATGCGCTCTGAAGGGGCCGTGGACTGCGTGATGACCAATGCGCTGATCCTCGACCACTGGGGCATCGTCAAGGCCGACATTGGCCTCAAAGACGGCCGCATCGTGGCCATCGGCAAGGCAGGCAACCCCGACGTGCAACCGGGCGTGGACATCATCATCGGCCCCGGCACCGAAATCATCAGCTGCGAAGGCAACATCGTCACCGCCGGTGGCATCGACAGCCACATCCACTTCATCTGCCCCCAGCAGATCGAGGAAGCCCTGGCCAGCGGCGTAACCACCATGCTGGGCGGCGGCACCGGCCCGGCCACCGGCACCTTTGCTACCACCTGCACGCCCGGCCCGTGGAACATCGAACGCATGCTGCAGGCCGCAGATGCCTTCCCCATGAACCTGGGTTTCTTGGGCAAGGGCAACGCCAGCCTGCCCGCCGCGCTGCACGAGCAGATCGATGCGGGTGTGATTGGCATGAAGCTGCACGAAGACTGGGGCACCACGCCCGCCGCCATCAGCAACTGCCTGGACGTGGCCGAGCTGGCCGACGTGCAGGTGGCCATCCACTCCGACACGCTGAATGAGAGCGGCTTTGTCGAAAACACCATTGCCGCCACCAAAGGGCGTGGCCTGTGCGCCTTCCACACCGAAGGTGCAGGCGGCGGGCACGCGCCCGACATCTTGCGGGTGGTGGGCGAGGCGAACTTTTTGCCCAGCAGCACCAATCCCACCATGCCCTACACCGTGAACACGCTGGACGAGCACGTGGACATGCTGATGGTCTGCCACCACCTGGATGCATCCATCCCCGAAGATTTAGCCTTCGCCGAGAGCCGCATCCGCAAAGAAACCATTGCCGCCGAAGACGTGCTGCACGACCTGGGCGCCATCAGCATGATGAGCAGCGACAGCCAGGCCATGGGCCGCGTCGGCGAGGTGATTTTGCGCACCTGGCAAACGGCGCACAAGATGAAGCAGCAGCGCGGCTCCTTGCCAGAGGATTCATCCCGCAACGACAACTTCCGCGCCAAGCGCTACATCGCCAAGTACACCATCAACCCGGCACTGGCCCACGGCATCAGCCACGAGGTGGGCAGCATCGAAGTCGGCAAATGGGCCGACCTGGTGGTGTGGAAACCAGCCTTCTTCGGCGTGAAGCCCGCGCTGATTTTGAAAGGCGGCTTCATCGCCATGGCCGCCATGGGCGACCCCAACGCCAGCATCCCCACGCCCCAGCCCGTGCACTACCGCCCGATGTTTGGCGCGTACGGCACGGCATTGGCGCGCGGCTCGCTGACCTTTGTGTCGCAAGCCGGGCTAAGCGGCGGTATCAAGGAACGCTTCGGCCTGGCCAAAACCCTGAGCGCCGTTAAAAACATCCGAGGCGTACGCAAACAGCACATGGTGCACAACAGTTATCTGCCGAAGATGGAGATTGATGCGCAAACCTACAGCGTGCGGGCCGATGGGGTGCTGCTGACGTGTGAGGCGGCGGTCAGCTTGCCGATGGCGCAGCGGTATTTCTTGTTTTAGAACTCAAAGAGCCTGCTGGTGCTGCCGAATCCAGGCTGCGAAGGCAGCCTCTTCCAGTTTGCCCGTGGCCACGTCCAGCATGGTGAAGACGCAATCGGTATCGGTCGCGGTCAAGGCATAGCCGTTCAGCGCCAAAAACAGCTCCACCGCCACAAAGGCCGTACGCTTGTTTCCGTCTACAAACGGATGGTTGCGGGCAATACCCACGCCGTATCTGGCCGCCAGGTCTGCTGCATCGGGTTCGGCATAGTTCGCCAGTTGCTGGGGTCGCGCCATGGCAGAGGCAAACAGATTCGCATCCCTCACGCCCGTGCCGCCGCCATGCTCAGCCAATTGCTCTTCGTGCACAGCCCGCATGACTTCAAGGCTCAGCCAACGCCAAGTGTGGGCGGACGGGCTCATTTGGCCAATTCCCGCAGCACGTTACGGCGCTTCTTCATGATGCTGCGCGCCTCGGTCATCTGGTCTTCAAACTCGGGGTCGTACGGAGTCAACATCACCCCGTTCGCGGCCTCGGTCCAAAACACCGAATCGCCCTTTTCCAACTTGAGCAGCGTGAGCAGTTCTTTAGGCAAGATCACCCCCACCGAGTTGCCGATTTGGGTCAATTTGAGTGCAGACATAGCGAACCCCTGAAGTTATAACGTTTGTTATATTATCTCCAATCATCTCCCCTACACAAGCCCACCATGCTCCAAACCTCCAAACTCATCCCCCAAGGCAAAGGCCTGGCCCCTGCCCTGCTCAAACGCGGCAGCACCGTCGAACTGGACTGGGACGTGCGGCAAAAAAGCCGCTTCGACGCTACCGACTCGCTGGGTCGCCAGCTCGGCGTGTTCCTGCCACGCGGCACACTGGTGCGCGGCGGCGACGTGCTGGTGGTGGAAGATGGCTCGCTGGTGCAGGTGCTGGCTGCACCACAAGCCGTGTTGGTCATTACCGCCTGTGCGGACCACGGCACGCCCTTTGACCTGACCCGCGCCGCCTACCACCTGGGCAACCGCCATGTACCGATTGAATTGCAGCCCGACCGCCTGTTGATCGAGCCCGACCACGTGCTGGCCGACATGCTGCGCGCCATGCATTTGACCGTGGTGGAAGCCACCGTGGCGTTTGAACCCGAAGGCGGGGCCTATGCCGCTGCTGGCCACAGCCACGCGCATGCTGCCCCCAAACCCATCAGCATCCCGATTACCGCCGCCCCCCACGTGCATGGCCCCAGTTGCGGACACGACCACGGGCACGGCCATTCGCATTGATGCGCCGCGTTATCCCCAAAGTTACGCCGATCCGCAGGCGGGCCGCCAAAGTGGCCGCCCCCCAAGAATCGGCCACCCCCAGCCTATTACAACTGATCTGGCTGGCATCGCCCGCCTTGCCAGTGGGCGGATTTTCATACTCCGAAGGGCTTGAAACGGCCGTAGACCGTGCAGGAGTAGCTACAGAAAGTGCAGCATCCGACTGGTTGATCGACCAGCTGCACCTTACCCTCACCCGGGGCGATTTGGCGACCATAGCCAAAGCCATCCCCGCCTGGCGGCGCGCTGACCTGGCCCGTGTGGCCGAACTCAACGCCTGGGTGCTACACACCCGTGAAACCAGCGAATTCCGGCTACAAACCGAGCAAATGGGCCGCTCCCTGCTGGAATGGCTGCGCAACCACCACACCGCCACACCGGCCCAAATAGCAGCCTGTGCCCAGATGCAGCCCACCTACCCCATCGCCTACGCCCTGGCCGCTGCCGCCACCCAAGCCCCGCTGCGCGACTGCCTGCTGGCCTATGCCTTTGGCTGGGCCGAGAACATGACGCAGTCGGCCATCAAATCTGTGCCCTTGGGCCAAAGCGCGGGCCAGCGGATTTTGGCCAGACTGGCCGCCGACATCCCCGCCGCCGTAGACCAGGCCATCGCCCTGCCCGACAGCCAGCGCCAGGCGTTTTCGCCCATGCTGACCATTCTGAGCAGCCAGCACGAAGTGCAATATTCAAGGCTTTTTCGCTCCTAGCGCTTATCTCACCTGCGCAAGCAGCTCTTTTTTTAATAGCAAATCACATGACCACCCTGCACCACATCGCCAACCGCACCAAAAAACTCCCCCCGCTGCGCGTCGGCATCGGCGGCCCGGTGGGCTCCGGCAAAACCACGTTGCTGGAAATGCTGTGCAAAGCCATGCGCGAAAAATACGACCTGGTGGCCATCACCAACGACATCTACACCAAGGAAGACCAGCGCATCCTGACCGTCAGCGGTGCCCTGCCCGCCGACCGCATCATGGGCGTGGAAACCGGCGGCTGCCCGCACACCGCCATCCGCGAAGACTGCTCCATCAACCTGGAAGCCATCGACCGCATGCTGGTCGAGCACCCCAATGCCGACATCGTGTTTATCGAGAGCGGCGGCGACAACTTGGCCGCCACCTTCAGCCCCGAACTCAGCGACCTCACCATCTACGTGATCGACGTGGCCGCTGGCGAAAAAATCCCCCGCAAAGGCGGCCCCGGCATCACCAAGAGCGACTTGTTCGTCATCAACAAGACCGACCTGGCCCCCCACGTGGGCGCCAACCTGGACGTGATGGAATCCGACACCCGCCGTATGCGCACCAACGCCCAAGGGCTCAAGCCGTTTGTGATGACCAATCTAAAGACGCTGGCAGGCTTGGCCGAGGTGGTTAACTTCATTGAGACGAAGGGCATGCTGGCCTCGTAAAATCAAGGACTTAGCAAGCTCCCGTACACCCACTCCATGACCTACAGCGTCAAAGAAATTTTCTACACCCTCCAAGGCGAAGGCGGCCAAGCCGGCAGCCCCGCCGTGTTCTGCCGCTTTGCCGGTTGTAACCTCTGGACCGGCCGCGAAAGCGACCGCGCCACCGCCGTCTGCCAGTTTTGCGACACCGACTTTGTGGGCACCGACGGCACGCTGGGCGGCAAATTTGCCACCGCAGAAGCCCTGGCCGACCAGATCGCCGCGCAGTGGCCCACCCACGACCCCATCGACAGCCACAACCGGCTCACGGTGCTGACCGGCGGCGAACCCCTGCTGCAAGTAGACCCCGCCCTCATCCAGGCCCTGCACGCACGCGGTTTTCGCATCGCGGTGGAAAGTAACGGCACAGTACGCGCCCCCGAAGGCATCGACTGGCTCTGCATCAGCCCCAAAGCCGGTGCGCCCTGGATCCAGCAGCAAGGGCAAGAACTCAAACTGGTGTGGCCCCAGCCCAGCATGGACCTGGACACCCTGGCCCGCACCGGACAGTTCCAGCACCGCTTTCTGCAACCCATGGACGGCCCACAGCAAGCCGCCAACATCGCGCTGTGCATAGACACCTGCATGCAGCACCCCGGCTGGCGACTGAGCCTGCAAACCCACAAGATTACCCAGATACGCTAATTAATCGGCCCATCCATGCAGTTCACTATCAGCCAACGCTTCTACTTTGACGCGGCCCACACCCTGCAACGCGAGATCGAAGCCGCCAGCAGCCGCCGCATCCACGGCCACACCTACCACGCCGAAGTCAGCGTGTCAGGCCCGCGAGATCCCGCCAACGGCATGGTGCTAGACCTGGGCTTTCTGCGCCAACGCCTGGCGGTAGTGCGTGAGCAACTGGACCACCATCTACTGGATGAAGTCCCCAACCTGGGCACGCCCACGCTGGAGAACCTGTGCGCGTACATCGCCCACCAGTTGGCCGATGTACGCCCCACAGTGAGCCGCGTGCGCGTGTGGCGCGATGCACTGGGTGACAGCTGCATCCTCGACCTGGTCTGAAAATCGCCGGTCACACCGGGTTAGAATTGTAGGATTGGAAGCTTGGCAGAGTGGTCGATTGCACCGGTCTTGAAAACCGGCAAACTGAAAAGTTTCTAGGGTTCGAATCCCTAAGCTTCCGCCAATAAATCAATAGGTTGCGTCATTTTTCGACTACGCAACCGACCTGCCCTTCGTCGCTAAAGTAGCTGCGGCCACCACCGCATTGCGCGTTGTGTCGAACCGGCATCCACACGAAACCTTGCCCCCCACGTTTCGGTGTCTATATCAAGCCATGAAGCGGATATTTACCTGCCGCACCAGGTAGATATTCTTCAGCTAAAAAAGCCCAAATACCTACCGTGTAACCGGAGCCAGCCTTACTTCGCGGTATAGGTTAGAGTAAGCGCGCCCCAAAGCTTCTCCGGAGAAGAGGTTCTCATAGCGCGCTCTTGCCGCAATGCCCATGGCCTTGGCCAACACGGGATCTTCAAAAATCCGGTTGCACGCATTTGCAAGCTCCGACGGACTTTCTGGTGGCACAACCAACCCCGTAACACCATCCAAATTGACATAGGATGTGCCAGACCCAACTTCACAACACACCATCGGCTTGGAAAACATGGCGGCTTCCACCAGCACCATGCCGAAGGCCTCTGAGCGTAGGTGCGAAGGCAACACTAACGCCGTACATTGATGCAGAAGCTCGGTTTTTTGCGCGTCTGTCACCTGACCCGCAAAAACAATGTTTATAACGCCTAGTTGCCTTGCAAGCTCCTTAAGGTTTGCGTCTTCCGGCCCGGAACCGGCAATCACAATGTTTCCATTAATCTGGCGGGCTGCGTGTACCAGGGTGTGCAAGCCCTTGTAATAACGCAGCACACCCAACGCCAACACAAAAGGCTTGTGTGCCGCATAGTCCATGCAAGCGGGCTGCCCCATAAAGCCAGGCGCAGCCTCCGGCTTATCAACAATACCTAAAGGAATGGTGCGCAAGCGCCCTGACGGCACATCGCGCGTCAATACAGGACTAGTTTTCGCGTAGGTCGGAGAGGTTGCTACAACAGCAGACATGGCCCGCATAGTGCGTCGCATCAAAGGGCCGTATAGCCTATTCAAAACTTGCTGCCGCACGATGTCTGAGTGGTATGTCATTACCGCAGGCTTGTCTGAAGCTTTGAACAAATTCAATACATCCGCAAAAGGCCACGGGAAATGCAAATGCACGACATCAGCCCATTTTTGTAAACGGTAAAACTCCATCAGTGCGTCCGCCCCCCCCAAATCACAAGATGCGGGAGCCGCCCATGAACGGGAACGCACCGTAACCGCCTCTGGCCGCATCAAGCGCTTTGGGTCCGGCTGCGGAGAAAGTGTAAATACCGTTGATTCCACACCAAAGGCGCTTGTGGCCAGGCATATCTGCCTAATAGCCTCCTGCAACCCCCCAGGAGGATCCGGAAAATACGTCCGGTAAACGTGAAGAACCTTCATGGTGGCCGAGACAAAATGTTAATGATCAGGAGTGATCTGCACCAGCTGCTAGCAACATGCTTTGCAAAGTATCTTCCACCGTGGGCACAGGCAATTCAACACCATGTTGCGCCATGAGTGACCACAGCTTATCAGGGCTACCGCACAAACGGTGCAATTCATTCAGCCGCACAAACGCAGGATTGACCTCAACCTTCAGCGTATGCCCGGATATGCGTGAAAGCACATCAACCACATCTACCAACGCATAGGGCTTGCCCGAACACACGTTGTAAATCTCTCCCGGCTGCCCGTATTGAAGCAGTGCCAGGTAAGCATTGCAGACCATTTGCACATCATTGAATTCACGTTCTACCTGCAAATTCCCCAGACTCACGCTGTCTGCCCGCCGGGCAAAGTGATCCACCAGTTTGGGAATAACAAAATTAATGTGCTGCCCAACCCCTGTGTAGTTGAACGGCCTGGTGATGACAATGGGGAGCCGGTCCCGAAAGGTGAGCGCCATTTGTTCCATGGCTAACTTACTGCTCGCGTAGTGGTTCAACGGAGAGGGTAATTGGCTCTCAACAATAGGAGAGTTGATGCAATTGCCATACACATTGGCACTGCTCGCCAACAACACACAGCGCGGCTTGTGTGGGAGTTTGACCAAGGCATTGAGCAAATTGGTAGTGCCAACCACATTAACGGCATAAAACGCTGTGTCGTCCGCATGCCCTACGAAACTTATACCCGCCAAATGCACAACGGCATCGGGCTGTGCATCCATAACAGCATTTTGTACGGCCGACAGATCTGTCAAATCAACCCTACACGCCAAGATATCATGCCCCTCACCTTGCGCAAGCTTGGCAAAGTGCAGACCCGTGAAACCACTGGCTCCTGTCAACAGAATTTTCAAAACGAAAACCCTTGCTCGTTACGGCGCAAGTCAGCAGCAACCATCATCTGGCACAACTGCTCCAACGTTGTTTTGGGCTCCCAGCCGAGCTTGGCCTTAGCCTTGGCAGGATTACCAATCAACAACTCGACTTCCGCCGGGCGGTAGTATTTTGGGTTAACGCGCATTACCGTTTTGCCCGTTGCAGTGTCCACTGCAACTTCGGACTCTGCTGAACCTCGGAACTCCACGCTGATACCTACGCCCTTAAAGGCCATTTCAACAAAGTCGCGAACGGTCTCGGTACGGTTGGTTGCCAACACGAATGTGTCTGGCTCATCCACCTGCAGCATGCGCCACATACCCTCAACATAGTCCTTGGCAAAGCCCCAATCGCGTTTGGCATCAATGTTGCCCAACTCAAGGCAGTCTAATTTGCCAAGCTTGATCTTTGCCACAGCGTCAGTGATCTTGCGCGTTACAAACTCACGCCCACGCAACGGACTTTCGTGATTGAACAAAATACCGCTGGAGGCAAATATGTCGTAGCTTTCACGGTAATTGACTGTGATCCAGTGCGCATATAGCTTGGCGACACCATAGGGGCTACGAGGCCAAAAAGGTGTTTCTTCAATTTGCGGAATAGCTTGCACCTTGCCGAACATCTCAGACGTACTGGCTTGGTAGAACTTGGTCTTCGGGCTCACCAAGCGAATACCCTCTAGAAGGTTCAAGGCCCCCACACCTGTGATCTGAGCCGTGGTTGCGGGCTGGTCAAAACTCACCCCCACAAAACTCTGCGCAGCCAAGTTGTAGACCTCGTCGGGCTGGACTTTTTGCAGCAAATTGATGATGCAGCCAGGGTCGGTCAAATCAAACTCTACCAAGTGGAGATTAGGGTGATTCTGGATACCCAGTTCCTCCATCCGCCAAAAGTTTACTGAACTGGTACGCCGGTAGGTGCCGTACACGGTATATCCTTTTTCAAGGAGGAGTTCGGCGAGATAGGCGCCGTCTTGACCGGAAATTCCGGTAATCAATGCAGTTTTCTTCAATTTAATTCTCCAAATAATAGATCTAAATTAGTAGTTATTGCCATGATCAAGTCTTTCACTCTTGGAGAAGTCGCATCGAGGCGACTCCAACCCCGAGTAGTCGATTATCTGGACTCATTCCAAGTGTTAGCGGAGATTCAGAATCCGGCGTACTGAACTGCAGTTTCAATTCCCCGCTATCACTTATCATATCAATAGGTATTTCTATGGAAACCTCATGCAAATCATTATGATTTTTATCAGCATATAAGAAAAATTCATCAACAAGTATATTATTAACAAAAATATCTAATTTTTGTCTTGGATACCGTCCACTTACAAACGACTTAACCAATAATCGTAATGAAAAAGGCATTCTCTTATATGCAATTACTCTTAGATCTAAAGTCGCTGTCTTGCTAGCAGTCCAGCACCCCCAATCTTCAGAATGCGACCAACCATCACGAGTATAAATTCTAGCAGTTCCTTTAGTGGAGAAATCAACCTCAGTACCCAATTCATAAGCGGGTACTGGTTGCACCAACCCGGAATTAACTCGAATAAATCTATTCTTTAAAAATTGCGTAGATTCGCCTAATAGTGAAACATTCGAAACATTAAGTCCCAAAATTTTATCCTTCAGTTGCTTAGCACTTTGCGACCAAGTTAACCACGGCATATCATCCGAGGCAGGATGCAGGTTCTCTCGGAATAACTTCAACCACACTTTAATAGCAGCGGATAGATCCGCGTCTTGCATACCATCAAAATAAAATGCATATTTCCCAGCCACCTCTCTGAACACCAATATATCTCGAGCAATTACAGGCAGCTTATGTTGCGCCGCTTCGATTAATGGCAGGCCGAAACCTTCAGCCTCAGAAGCAGCAATGAGGCATGATGCAGCTCCGTATATTTTCCCTAGATACTCATCACTGACGCCAGTTAGCCAGAATAGATGGCGACTTAACTCGGGATGACTTATTAAACGTTGCGTAATTTCGTCTACATGCCAACCTGATTTCCCAACAATAATCAAATTAACATTCAGATTCTCGCTCCACAGCAACTCAAATGCTGCCAGAAGCTGTGAGTATCCTTTTCGCGGCTCTATACTACCAACAGCCAGAAAACTCGGACGACTCCGCATTGCGTTCAACACGAAATCAGCATCTTGTGGCATACCAACGCTAGGTACACTATTACTGATATCGGCACCTAGATGAAAATAAGTACGAACGATTCTTTTTTCTTGGTCTGGGAAATGCTCCATTAGCCAAATTTTCACATCTTGAGCAACCGACTGAGATATACAGATGAGATTATCAGCATAATAAGAAAGTGAGGACATCCATTGCTTAAAAGCCGGATTCATACCTGGGACATGCCAATGGGCATGAGTCAAAGGAGTCAAATCATAAACAACATAATTAATATAAACCCCATACTCTCGCATCTTCTTTAACTCGCTATTTAAAGATGGGAATAAGTGGGCAGACAAATCCAATCCAAGAAAAACGTCGCCCCTGGAGAACTCTATGGGAAGATCAGCACCTGTATCAAAATCGACGTTCAAAAATTCAGATATAAATGAGTGCGCATATTGAAATATCAGACCCTCACTCGAATAGATGGGCACCACCTTAAAGTCGGCAGGAGGTGATTTTACCAGTTGCAATAATATACTGCGAACCACTCGCTGGATTCCAGTCTTAGCATCACTTCTCACCAACTCAGAAACATCAACTAGCAACTGCCTCTGTCCGACACGAAAGTTGTTACGTGTAATAGAATTGTTTAATTGCCTAATATCCTCTAAGCTAGGCTGATCAACATCAACCGCTTGAGAAATATTTCTTAAAATTAAACTGGTGACTTTCGCTACATCTGAGGAAAAAACTCTGCAATCGGACAGCTTCTGGCATCCAAACTTAGACTCTAATGCACTTACTGCTGCAGCAGCGGAACCATCCCATGAGAACTTTTTGGATTGAACTAATCCGTGCTCTCTTAAATCCCTATTGAATGGCTCATCGGTCAAGGCTTCATAAATTTTATTAGTTATGCTTTCAACAGAGTGGGGATCAAATAAGGCATCTTTACGGCCGATTACTTCCGGAATACTGGTTGTATTAGATCCAATGACTGGTGCGCCACAAGCCATGGCTTCGAGTGCGGGAAGGCCAAATCCTTCGTGAAGTGAGGGAAATACCTTTAGAGAGCAAAGATTATATAGCGCGATAAGATCGTCGTCGGACACGTAATCCGTGAGTATAAATTGCTCAGAATTAAGTCCATACTTCGTTGCTAATGTCTCAATAAATTCTCTTTCACTACCGTGTAGTTTGCTAGATAAAACCAATTGATACGTATTTATTAACGGCTCAGGAAGAGCGGAAAAGGCCTCAAGAAGTCGATCAAAGTTCTTGCGCGGATCAAAACCACCCGGCACATAAAGAACGAAATTTTTGGTTATTTTATAACGGTCAAATATTTCTGCACGCTCTTCTTGGGTGTACACGGTCCGTATGAATTTGCTATCTATAGCGGTAGAAATGTTAATAACATTCTCGGGCGCAAAGTTCAACAACTCAACGACTTCATGCCGTGAGTTTTCCGAAATGGCAAATAAAATATCCGCCCTTTTCATTGATTCAATTTTACGAAAATAATACTCTTTGTATGCAGGATCAGTTAAGTAACTATCTTTTAAAACTAGCGGAATTAGATCGTAAAGCGTCACAGCAGTGGCCTGATTGATATCGCTGAGACCAATGGAAACCACCGATTCATCGAGCCACCCCTCCATCAAGCTCGCAACATGAACGAAGTCCGGTTCAAGTTGCGCAATAAAATGCTCACGAATTTGTTCTGCCGCTCTTATGCGCCAATGATTTTCAGAGTTGACACTTTCAACTGAATGAGGAGTAGAAAATACTGCAATTTTATTATGAGGGATCCATGGATAAAAGCACGAGGTAATTAATTCTATAGTTTCAGGAAACTTATCATTAAGCAGCAACCATACTTCATGGTCCCGTTTAGTTAATTGACTCGCCATGCTTTGGGCGAGCAACATTGAATACCGACCGATACCACGAAAACGACTCAAAAATTGGCATGCTTGGAGATCAATAATAATACGCATTAAATCATTCCTAATTAAAATTGGACGCCAAATTAGCAAAAGGCAGCGAACTCGGTGCGAACCTAACGGCTTTTATGGCAACCCCTAAGTAACGAGCATCACCATTGACAATTGGTATAGCTGGAGTAACATTCATTTGGATGTGAATAGTTCCAGGCAGTGCCTTTTTGACGGGAAGATTTAAGATAAATTCAGTCCAGTCGGATCCAACCTCTATACAGTCAAAGACAAGTTCGCCATCTAAAAAAATGTAAATAGCAGCTCCGCTGGCGGAACGCCAATAAAAAGATAAATCACCTGCGGGCCAATCAAATTGGACATGATATTTACTCCAGGCAAAAAAATCACTTTCATCTTTTTCTATCTGATAAAACCCGAAAAATAATTTTTGCTCTATCACGGCCGACTGCTCTAGACTAGCCGTCTCTGAAATTTGAATATTGGATTCGTTGTAAATAGAGCTTGCAATTAGAATTCTATCGAGTTCAGTCTTGGGTCGAAATGCAGCGTCACGTATCACCACACCTAACTGACGCGTGTCACCATGCACTATCGGCATTACATAAATCACATCCATTTGAAGATGAACGCTATTAGAGTAAATATCATCAGCAAAAAGAGGTAGTGTGAGTTCGGTCCATTCTTTTCCAACCTTGATTACATCAAGATGCTGCTTTCCATTCACTTGAATGCGAACTGTAGCGTCATCGACTGAATGCCACCAAAAACAAAGATGGCCCACCGGCCAGTCGAACTCAATACGATATTTGCTCCACGCGAAAAAGTTATTTCCATTTCTTTCTATAGGAAAAAAACCAGACGAATTTTTGTCATCGTCCATATTTTCGGAGATTGATTGAACTCCCTTTTGCATGAGAGGAGCAGACTTATTCCAAACAGCACTTGCCAGCAGAATCCTATCCAAAGTGGTTTCACACAAAAAAACAACATCGCGGATAGCGAGACCCAATTTACGAGAATCATCACTAGTCGTGAATATCTCAGAAGTGACATCGATTTCGACATGAACTTTTTCAGATTCTGTAGATTCAGCAGCTAGAGTTAACGTGAACTCAGACCATTCTGTCCCCACAATGATGGGGTTTGGAATTAAAACTCTATTTAAGCGAATTCGAACTGAAGCTAAACTCGCTGAATGCCACCAAAAGGAAAGATGGCCTGCTGGCCAATCAAACTTAACATGAGATTTACTCCATACAAAGAAATCATTTCCATCTTTTTCTATGGGATAAAATCCGGTCGCAGTTTTTTCATCATTCTCATTTGCATGGATAGATCGAGTTTCCATATCAGAGATTAGAGCTGACTTATTCCAAATAGAACTCGCCAGCAGAATTTTATCTAAAGTGGTTTCACGAAAAAAAACAACATCGCGGATAGCGAGACCCAATTTACGAGAGTCACCACTAGTCGTGGGTATCTCAGGAGTGACATCGATCTCGACATGAACTTTTTCAGACTCTGTAGATTCAGCAGCTAGAGTTAACGTAAACTCAGACCATTCTGTCCCCACCATGATGGGATTTGGAATTGACACTCCATTTAAGCGAATTCGGACTGAAGCTAAACTAGCTGAATGCCACCAAAAGGACAGATGGCCTGCTGTCCAATCAAACTCAACATGAGACTTACTCCATACAAAAAATCCGTTTTCGTTCTTTTCTATAGGATAAAATCCGGTCAAATTTTTTTCATTGTTCTCATTTTCATGGATTGATCGTGTTTCCGTATCCAAGATTAGATCTGACTTATTCCAAATAGAACTCGCTAGCAGAATTTTATCTAAACTGGTTTCACGAAAAAAAATAACATCACGAAGAGCGAAACCTAATTCCCGAGAGTCACCATTAGCGGGAAGTATTGTGGGGGTAACATTTAATTGCACATGAATGGTTTCAGAATCTGAATTTTCAGCAGCTAGATTTAACGTGAACTCCGACCATTCTTTTCCAACCATAATTGGATTTAGAATTGAAGCTCCATTTAAGGAAATTTGAACTGAAGCTCCATTCGCTGAACGCCACCAAAAGCATAGGCGTCCCTTTGGCCATTCAAACTCAATATGATATTTACCCCACGCGAAAAAATTATTTCCATCATTCTCGATGGGGTAAAAATTAGAGATGAGCGCATTATTCTTCACGTCCAATTTAATCGGACCCGCCTCCTCTAGGGAGCTATTACTCGATCTATTCCAAGCAATGTCTGCTCGTATCAAATTATCTAATTCAAGCGCAGTCCAATGCACCGATGCAAGGTCTTTGATATCGACACCCAAAAACCGCGTATTACTATTAATTTCTTCCGAAATAGGGCCTGCATCAATTTTTACATGAATAATGTCTTTTTCGGTATGTACCAATAGATCTAGGCGAAATTCTATCCACGCCGCTCCAACCTCCAATTTTTCAAAAGCTAGTCGTCCATCAATATAAACATTAACTATTGCACCGCTTAACGAGCGCCAAATAAAGTATAGACGCCCCGCTGGCGAGTCAAATTCGACTAAATTCTGCCCCCAGGCATAATACTCATTAAAATTTTGCTTAATAGCATGAAATTTTGAAATGTATCGACCGCCTATCTCCCCCGATTTAACAGCTTTATACAATCCAGCTAATGTAGCCGAAACATTAGTCCATGTAAATGAAGAATTTAGACAATCATTATTAATTAAGGATTTATCTTTTTCTAAGAGATTTTTAATACCTCTAGCGATATTTTCATAATCTTCATGTGCAACATACTCAGCCGCATCTACAAAATACTCTCTCGTACTGCCTTCAGAAGTCACCACAACTTTAGCGCCCGCCGCTGCAGCCTCTAGCGCAGCTAGTCCAGGGGTTTCTAGGGTGCTTGGTAACGCAAATAAGCTGCAAGCTGCATATGCAGACCGCAGCAATTCAGAGTCATGTGGTAACGCGCCAAGGTAACGCAACTGCGCACCGCCCTCTTCAATACAAGCATTTGCGTATTCTATATCACGCTTATATCCAATCAGTACCAGCGTATACTCAGGCAACAGCTTCATAGCGCGAATCAAATTTAACTGATTCTTTCTTGGTTCAATATTTCCAACATTCAAGACAAAAGGTCCATTTATTCCAAAATATTTTCGAAACAGATCGGGAGTAACATAGGAATAAAAATCTTCGTCTACACCGTTGTATACGGTAGCGAATAGTTCTCTCGGAATATTAAAAATCTGAGCCAGTTTGTCTCCTTCCATATTTGAGTTCGTCACGATTAGATCAGCCGTAAGCAGTTGATTACGAATTTCCTCCATCGGATAAAGATGCTTAGTTTTTTCAGTAATCCATAAATTTGGCGATATCAGAAGTGGTATATCAAGTGATTTTACATACGCACAAAACTGCTGGCTACCGGAAATACAAGAAAAAAAATGCACAAGATCGAACTCATGGAATCGCGGATTCCAAAGATCAAATAACTCGACAGACACACCAAGCTTTGGAAGATATTTTTGATAGGATTTTAATTGAACCTCACCTCCGCCCGGAGTATGAAATGCCATCGGATAGGTATTAAATAGAATATTCATTTTTATAATCTAAGGCAGACATGCTATGGGCATGCATCAAATTTTTACGTTCATCGCATTGAGTAACTCAAGCGCACTGGCTCGCCATGAAAGCAGTTTTACATGGAGAGAGGACGGTGCATGACCTGCAGCAGCAAGCTTAATCCAAGTTTGCAAGTGCTGGGCTAGGATGCCTGAATTTAAATCATTTGGCAGATAGTAGGCACCCTCACCACAGACCTCCCTAAATACATTAATGTCCCGTGCCAGTATTGGCAAACCATATGACGCAGCCTCAATGTTCGGCAACCCAAAACCCTCGGCTTCAGAGATTGATAAAAGGGCATTCGCGTTGATATAACTGTAGGCAAGCTCTTCGTCCGTAGCCGAATCCATGTAAACAAGATTTCGCCCCAGATGGGGATGGGTATTAATCCGCAGTATCAGTGCTTCGGATTTCCAGCCAGGTTTTCCAATAACCACAAGTTTTTGTTTCCCCCCTTCACTCCAGAGTAAATCAAAAGCATCGAGAGCCAGTGCATGCCCTTTTCTGGGTTCAAGCGTTCCGACCATAAGAAATGTCGTTATCGATTCAAAGGCACTAATAAGCCGGGTTGTGTGTGGTTTTTCGAGGCGTTGTGATTGAGTGGTACCCAGCCGAAAGTGAGATAAACGTGGGCGTTTATTTTTGAAAATAAGCTGCCTATCAAGCCAAGTTTCAACGTAAGACTGGGTGGTACTAGAAATGGAGATCAATGCACTGGATAAGGTCGCGGCAGCAGATAGCCAGAAAATAAATTGAGCCAGGAAGTCTTCGTTGCCAAACCACTTATCACTGACGGAAAATAGTTCCGGATGTGTCATAGGAAGAATATCATAGACAACAAAGAATATCGAGCATCCATTACTTCTATAGCTATCAAGCACCGACACAAGTTCTGGTTCTATTTTGTAATGAAGATCGACCCCCAGAAATATATCCAAAGATGACGGGTAGATAGCGATCTTGTCGACAGTAGCTAAGAAGTTTTCTGCCCTTGTATCGATATCGGCTTTATAAAAGTTCTTTGAACCGGCGCTACCGATCACTGGCTCTATTTTCCAAGGTCCAAGTGACATCATGCCTTCTAATGCTTGGTATATTTCCCAAGTGACACGCTGAATTCCCGTCTTTCTATTCAGGCGTGAAATCTCCGTCACATCATAAAAAATTGTCGGCATTATTAGGTGCGAGGTTCTTGAGCTAAGTAATCGTAAAGATTGGAGAAAGCACGTGGAAGAAGGAAATTTTCTGATTTTTTTCGAAAAACAGTTTCAGGTATCTTCTCCAAATACTGTAGTACAGTTTGGCGTATTTCGATCTCTGATCTTGGATCTACGAGCGTAGCCGTCTCATTGAAAAATTCTTTTGACCAATCACACTCCGAAAGAATCAATTCGCAATTTGCTTGGTAGGCCTCCACAGCGGAAACACCAGGAAAGTCTAGGGGTAACTCCAAGAATACTCTGCAACCTGTTAGTGCTGAAATATAGATCTCGGAGCCAAAAGGCATTTCCGGAACAAATATCGTATTTGTTCCGGCGCTTTCACGACAAAGTTTGAAATAAGCCTTATCTCTAACACTACCCGCTATGACCAAAGGGACATCTAGATCAGAAAGTGCCCGAATGGCTTTCAGCTGATTTTTCTGTGGCTCGATGATACCGGGCCAAAATATGTAATCCTTCACACCATAGACGTCTGTGAAGAGCGTGGTCCGCTTGGCGGTCGCGAACTCATTCGAAACCCCCGGCAACACAAAAATAATTTTTTTATCCTCAATAGCGAAGTACTTTTTAAAGTGTATACATTCAGCATTGGACTTGAACACCATCACGTCAAATCGGTTTACCAATTTTTGCACGTGTGCCACGGTGTCTTTTGACGGTTCTTCTACAAACCATAGGTTCGGCCACAGAATCATCTGGCGGTCGTTTCCCGCTAACTGGTCTAGCAACTGCTCAGTACCACCCGCTAGGGAGAAATGAATCACAGTGTCGTATTCGGAAACCGGACGTGAATCGGGGCCGTAAAGGTCCGCAATAAGGCCAACCTTATTCAAGGCGTCTCGCAGCAGAAAGATTTCCCGCTCACCGCCACCGTGGTACAGGTAGGCGCCGGGGTAAGTCGTCAGCAAGATACGTTTCATGGCATGGCCCTCAAAGTCGGATCGTCGAAATTAACGAAGCGATACCGTGTCTGCCCGCCAGCTGCCACATGGATGTGGACATGGTCACAGTTGCCAATGGCAAACGTGGGGTAGTTGCTGATATCGAGGTCAAGCAGGTGATGCAGGATGGCGCACACAGTGCCTTCGTGCCCTGCGATCAGTATGTCCTCGTCATCGGTCCAGCTCTTCTTTTCATGGTCGAACCAGCCGGTGACACGGGACATCATGTCGTTGAGGCATTCACCACCTGGGTATTTGAGGTCCGGACTCAGGCCTTGGTACTGGTAGCGCGGAGAGTGCGCATACAACTCAGCCACGGTGATGTGACTCACGTCGCCAGTGTCCAACTCGACCAGTGCAGGAACCGATGTAACTGTGATCTGTTGCTTCAGGTGCGCAATGGTCTGTTGGGCGCGTTGCAGCGGCGAGCAATAGATGCGGGAAAAGGTCAGCTTGTCGAGTTCAGTGCAGATGGCTACGGCCTGGGCTAGACCGCGTATGGAAAGTGGGTAGTCAGACGCTCCGCAAACAATGCGCTTTTCGTTGGAGACACTGATTCCGTGTCGCAACAGGTAAATGTTCATGGTCAGAAGCCGTATGTTTCGTTGACGCCGACTTCGTGGTCCAGAACGCGGCCATCAAGGTCATTGTCAAAATTGAACTGTCTGTCGATCAATGAGAGTCTGGCTTGCATGAGCTTGCTTACGCTGCGCAAGGAAAAGTCATGATTTACGCGAATCTTTGCATGGTCAGCGAAAATCAAACGCTCTCCGTAACACTCAACCATATCGACGAAGCATCGCGTTGCGGATGCCATATCTGGTTCGGCCCACGTGTCTTGTTTTTTGTAACGAAGACGTTCGTGGCCGATCTCTCGAAGTTTGTAGGCGACCAGCATGGTGTCGGCACCATCGCAGAAGTCAACATTACCGGAGTAGCCCGTAGTGATCACAGGGATGCCACGACTGATGGCATCCGAGATAGTGAAGCCAAAGCCTTCTGCCCGATGCAACGAAACATAGGCATCCGTTTCGTCATACAGGCCATGGATCACTTCGTTTTCGACATACCCGGGGACTACCAGGACATTAAGGTGCTTTTCGCTTATCGACTTAAGCTTGGCTTCGAGCAGCGCGTCGTATTCCAGGTTGCTGATCTTGACAACCAGCCTGATGTCCTGGCGGTCGCCAAAAGCATTGAGGAAAGCGCGAACGGTGAACAGGATGTTCTTACGTTCTGCATCGCTATAGACGTTGGCAATAGTGAGAAATGAAAACACTCCGCAATCGACGCCAGCCCTGCGATCGATCATTCGATCGGTGACCGAAAATTCCTCGATGGGATGAGGCATCAGCAGGATAGGGATGTTGGATGACCGAGACATGGCTTGCTGACAAAAAGCTGAACCTGTCCACACCTCGTCAAAAAACCGAAACTGCTTAGCCCATTGCTCGGGAATATCGGGAACTTCGCATTCCCAGTAGCCGATGTTGTGAAAACCATCCAGCGCACCGGCAGACAGCTGCGCAAAGTAGTGAGGAACCCAGCGTGCGCTGAAGTGAAAGTAGTTAATCTTGTAAGGCAGACTTTTGACCAGCACGTCAGTGATGACCAACTGGCTGGTCTTTTGCAGGGCAACGGGTCGAGACAACACAAATTTCTCTACGCCGAACTCCGTACCACTCAAGCACTGTAGGTTCAGTGACGCAGCGCGACCAATGCCGTCTGCAGTCTCAGAAGGGCCAAAAAAGTTGACCCCTGGTTTTTTACCGTTAAACATTCGCGGTAGGCCCTTCCTGGTATTGGCCTGGCATTTTTTGAATCGTAGGAGTTGTCATGGATGTGCAAATAGTAGTTCGAGCATTTTTTTAAGTCTCGCCGCCCACGTGTTGTCGCCGACAAACTCGCGGGATTCCAGGATAGTGAGACGGCCGCGAACCAGTTGGGCATTTGTTTGTACGATGAAATTTTCTGCCGTGTCTGCCACCAGTAGACCGGCCTGATTGGTTTTCGTGAATTCTAGTGACGTACTCACCACCGAGACCCCCGCCGCTAGGTACTCGAAGTACTTCATCGGAAACATCGATCGGGTGTACTCATTGATCAACGTTGGAAGCGTGCCGACATCGAAACCACGCAGATAGTCGGGCAATACAGCATACGGTTTGTCCCCCAAAAAGTGGACATTCGGCAATGCACGCAATGCTTCAACCAAAGGACTTTGCTGCCCTTCGCGCTCTGCACCGATCACCACCCAATGCCAATCCGGCCGAGCAATAGCCACGCTCCGCATTAGTGCAAAGTCCACTTTGAAGTCCGATAGTGCCCCCACGTAGCCGATTCGTGGCGACGGTATGGCAGCAATATCTGGCGGCAATGTGCCAGGGTGATGCGCACGGCCAAAATGGTCTAAATCTGCAACATTAGAAAAATAATGCGTAATGGCATTAAACGGTGCGCATTTTTCTTTAAGCGCAAGGCTGGTAACAAATACCACAGCGCATTCAGCCAGCAACCGCTGCTCTTCTTGATTGAAGCCCATAGGATCAATGCCGGGTACAGCCGACAGGTCGTCAACACAGTGATAGACGAGCTTGCCATGGGGTAGTTTGGATATCGTTTCCCGCATGAAAGGGTGGTAAGTCCAGATCATGGGTAACTTAAAACCCTGACGCAGCATAAACAGCTTTATGCGTGTTCTGAGCCAGCCTTGGTTGATCGCCCGAACCATCGGCAAGTGTTGCTTAAAGGGTATAGCCAGTGGCGACATAACCCACACATTAGGCTCTACCAGTTTTGCGGGTCGCAGCCCCCGCTTTAACCTTTGCCAAATACGCTTAAGGTCCCGCCCATTCATGGTGGGCGCGCGCAAGCCTATGCTCTCGATATACAAAACTCGGTATCCCGCAAGTGCGAGGTGGTGAGCCGTATGCTGCTTGTTGGTCCAATAGGGGGTATCCCAGTCTGCCGTAGCAAATAACACGCAGTCTTTGGTGTTGGGTGATTCTGGTTCAGCCATTAAAGGCCTCTACGTTGCTGCCCGAAAGTATGCCAACAATACGTTGACTGGCAAGGCCGTCGCCGTAGGGGTTGCCTCTTTGCTGCAATTCGGCTTTCAGGCCAGGGTTACCCAAATATCGCTCCGCAGTAGAAACAATCAAACGCGTATCTGTACCGGTTAAAGTGGCAAAACCTGCCGTAACGCCGTCACTACGCTCTGTGTGTTCTCGCATCACAACGGTCGGCACGCCGAAGCTTGGTGCTTCTTCTTGTATGCCGCCAGAGTCTGTGATGATGAGTGCGCACTGGCTTTGCAAATGCAGGTTGGCTTCAAAGTCCACGGGTTCAATCAACCTCAGATTGGGCAATCCGTCCAACTCCATGAACACCACCTTGCGTACCTCAGGATTCAAGTGCACCGGGAACACAAAACCGACTTCCGGATGATGGGTACATAGCATTTTGATAGCGGCACAAATTTGCCCTAAGCCTTGTCCGAAGTTTTCTCGGCGATGCGTGGTGACGAGCACCATGCGTTTGTTTTCAAAGTACACCGGAAACTTGTGCTCATGGCCCGGTTCCGCCCAACGACGTTGAACCATGCCAATGGCATCCACCACGGTGTTGCCGGTGATAAAAACCTTTGCCGGATCTACTGCCTCTGCGTGCAAGCAGTTTGCCGCGCTACGGGTAGGCGCGAAATGCCAGCTTGCAATGCGGCTAATGGCAACACGGTTGAACTCTTCTGGAAACGGGCTATCCCAAATACCAGTGCGCAAGCCGGCTTCTACATGTGCAACCGGTATGCGCAAATAGAACGCAGCCAATGCGGATGCAAATGCCGTGGTGGTATCTCCTTGCACCATCAGCACATCAGGGCGGTGCTCAAGCAATGCGGCTGTCACGCGTTCCACGAGCTTGGCAGTCAATCCGGCCAAAGTTTGGCCTTCTTGCATGACCGACAAGTCCACCTGCGGGGTGATACCAAAAACGGCCAGCGCCTGGTCCAGCATATGGCGATGCTGGCCAGAAGAACACACGATTAAGTTGATGGCTGAAGGATGCTTTTGAACCTCCGCAATGACAGGCGCAAGCTTAATGACCTCTGGACGGGTGCCAAAAATGACCATCAACTTCATAACAGAACACCATCTTCCGTGACCTCAAGCAGGTTACCGCGATATTCAACAGCAACTGCCCACGGAGTCACCTTGGCACCAGGAGCTATTGCATATTGAGCGCCTGTAACTGATAGCTTTATAAAGGCGCGATAGTGCAGAAAGTCCATTGCGTCGGTCTCGTTACAGAACAACACGTTCTTTGTCTGCTTCATGTAGGCAATAAACACCTGGTGGAACTCAATTCGCTGCGCTTCTGTCTGCCACCCATATTGATACCTGGGTGAAAACGGGTGGTCTAGATAGCCAAAGAAGGCACCGCCCGCTTTAGAGATGTCAAACGCTTGCTTGAATACTGCGTGTGGATCTGCATCCTGTAGTACGCAGTCACCATGCAGCATGCATTGTTGGCTGTGCCCAATAAAGCCTTCACCCGCTGCGGGCACTTGGCCGGAGCGCGCTGTCAAAAAATCTGGATCATTGCGGATGATGCCACCGATACAACCGGCATATCCTGCGTCAGCCAATGCAGCACGGGCATAACCTGGCGTTTGGTGAAATGGAGACACCGCATACTTGACCCGATAGGCAATGGCATCATCAATACATGCCGCAGAGGCAGTGCCTTCAATAAATGCAGCCTCGTAACTACCTCCCCAGTCGGGTGCGTGCGTAGCAGTATGTGACAGTAACGCACCGCCATGGGCCAGTACTTCCTTGGGCAATGTATGGTGGATAGTGTCAGCTAACACTTTGGCGTGGAGTGCCAATGAAAACGGCACACCCAGCGCACGGTAAGCCTCCCACAGCGGGCGAGCAGACTCTACATCTTCGTCACAATCCAAACGCATGGTGACGGCAGCATCAAACCCGTACGGTATTTCGCGCAGCACCGGCCAACAAGACAAATCGACAGATCGGTAGCTGGCAATAAAGTGTTCGACCAAGGCCCACTCCTGCGAGTCCACCGGACCTACCGCACGGTTAAACCACAGCAGGCTGCTTTGGGGAGTGTCCCAAACCCCAGCATAGGTACTCAAAACTACGTGATTGGCGTGCACTTCGGCAATCACGTTGGAAAGAGGGGCAGCGGCAGTTTGCGCTAATGCCCAAATGGAAGAATGCGTTGCATCCACGTGGATGGGCCCATAGCCCAGATTGTTCCACTCGTCGGTAAAGTCATATCGCAGAAATGGCCGCTCTTGCACAGGAGACGCCTTGCTGCCCAAGGCAGCGGTATAGCGCACAGCAGCCGCACTTTGCGAAAACCGGCCAGAAAGGGCTGGGGCACAATTTGCGGCATCCACCAATGCGTCGCTTATAGGTGATATTGCAACATTTAAATACTGCGCCAACTTGGGCGGCAAAGCACCAAAAACAATGACCTTACTGTTGGTGACGCCCAATGTGGCAATGATGCTGTCGACCCAATCGTTCAGAGGGTCGATGAGAACCCAACAGCAGGATGTGTCAACCCGGACCGGAGAGGCCATCTGGCTGATAGATGAGCGCGTCACCAGATGGGTGCTGCAACTGCGCACGAATGCAAGAGCAACAACCTCTCCCGCTTGGGCGCGTGAGCCCGGGCAAATGACATTAATCATGGATGAACGACATGCCTGAATTTAGCGTGACGGCCAACTCGAACAAATGCGTCGTGGTCTACAAACTGTAGCTCAAAACCTTGCCTCCAAAAACTGGTGACCTTACGGCGTATTTCTTCTTTATCAGCAAACACCTCTGGCACGATTTTCAGTACAGGCGGTGTTGATCGAAGGTCTATCTGAAACTCTTGGATACCGCCCACACGATGATCCAGCATGTCCTGGATATGGTGTGTTGGATGATCGACGCCATTGATGGGCACCAGATCGTGTATGCGCCCAACCACGTTGGTCAAGAAAAACCCCTGGGGGCCATCTCCCACCTTGGCAAGGTCACCAGTACGATAGCGAATGAGTGGCATGAGTTTGTTGCGAAACCCGGTAAACACCAGTTCATGTTCACCGTTTTCCGCACCATCTACTTCAAATGACTCTGGCCAGGCTTCAGACTCAAGCACCTGCTGCCCATTACCTGCGCCAGACAGTTCGTAACCAACAACCCCCAACTCCGCCAGGCCATAACGGTCTACAACACGACACCGCAGCGCACGGCTAATAGCTTCTCGCTGATAAGGCTCCAACAATTCACCGCTAGACTCAAAAACCTCAAAGGCTTTACCTCCACCGTATTTACGCTCCACATAACATGCCAAAGCATAAATGGTGGAGGGGTGTGCGTGCGCCAAGTAGGGGCGACGGCGAAGAAGTGTCTGCCATATTTCTTCTAGCCCATCATCATCGACGCTGCTGAAAAAAATATTGCTGCGGTTCATCGCAAAGCATTTGAAGTCTTCGCGCGTAGGCCATTGGGGCACAGTGGCATCAGGAAAGCGACAGGCGAAATGCAGTTCTGTTTTGTACTTGCGTTTGCCGATGCGCTCCCGCGCATACAAGGTAACAGCGGCCGAATAATCAGCACCTTCCTGATCGTAATAAATGACACATGACAGCCCAGTTGAACCACCCGTCTTGCAGATGTGGTGGCGAGTTTGGTTCAGCGCGCGCGACAGCATGCGGTCGCCCTGTTCGCGAATAATGTCTTTGGTTAAGTAGGGAAGATCATTCAGGTACCGGACATCCGCGCGGACCTTCTCGGGATTGAATGCGTGCTGGGCAAAAAGGTCTCGGTAATAAGGCACCGAAGTTCCGGCAAAACCAAGGGCATCGGCCAAGCGATTGGTAGCGATGCTGCGGCGCTGGGCTTTGTCTTGGCTATAAAAGCGTCTCAGGTCTTCAAGTTTGGGGCGAACTTCACGATGCTCTCGCTTTTCAGCGTACGGATATGCAATGTTGGCGCTGAACAGCCCCTTAAGTAACTTGAGCGGCTGGTAGGAGAATGCAATTTCTCCTGCACGAAGAACCGGATGGTCTGCACTAATCATGCGTCAACTACAGTCGTTACTGGCTCATCCGAAATAATCCGCCCATGCTCAATGGTGATCTTGCGGTTACAGATACGCTGGATAAGACTTGGGTCATGCGATGCCACCACAAGAATCGAAGCCTTACCCACAAGACTTTCAAGTCGGATAGCGGCCTTGGCACTGAATGCTGCGTCACCTACGCTAAGCCACTCATCCATGATGATGATGTCTGCCTCGATACTGGTCGAAATTGCAAACGCAAGCCTCAGCATCATGCCGCTGGAATACGTACGCACGGGTAGATTGAGGTAATCGCCAAGTTCGCTGAAATCTGCAATCTCGTCAATTTTGGAACGTATCTTGGCAGGTTTCAATCCGTCCAGAATACCCCGGAGATAGATATTTTCAAAACCAGTGGCATCCGGATCGAGCCCCATGGACACATCCAACAACGATGCAATCGACCCTGTCACCTTGAGCTGGCCACGCACAGGCGCATAAACCCCGGATAGGACTCGCAACAAAGTTGTCTTGCCCGAACCGTTGTGCCCCAACAGTCCCACTCGCGTACCTTCTTCAAACCGGAAGTTCAAACTATCCAGTGCGGTAACGATCGAGTGCTTACCCGTGTCTTGGCCAATTTTTCCACCGGTAGAAATATTTAAAACGGCTTTTTTGAGAGAGCGGTGTGAATTTTCATAAATTGGAAACTCGACACACAACCCGCTGGCAACAATTGAAGTACTCACGTTATTACAACCAATATGGCACGCGATTGCGATACCGTTTCATCAAAAATTGCGCAAAAATAAATCCTACGACTAGAAGCCCAATAGCCCATACCCAAGACTCCAAGGGAACTGGGCGACCAATAATTGGGCCCCGCGCAATTTCAATTAAATGGTAGAGTGGATTAAGTTCAGCCACCCAGGCGCGATCTACCAATATGTCCGGCGACCACATCACGGGCGTAAAGAAAAAGGCGACCTGTACGAGATTTGTAACAATGGGCGCGATATCTCTAAAGCGTGCGCAGAGCACACCCAATGCAACACCTATCCATACCCCCTGCAACCAAAGAATAAGCAATGCAAATGGCAGCAAAAGTATCTCGGTAGTCGGCCAACGCCCAAACATCAGCAGTGTAAGTATCACCACCGGTAAACTATGCAGAAGAATAACAAAATTACGCCATGCGATTCGACATACATGTACAGTAAGAGGCAACCGTATCTGCTTAATCAGATAAGCAGAGCCAATGAATGATGTACACCCCTCATTTACCGCCGAGGCCAGATACTGCCATACAACAAGGCCAACAGCCAAATAAGGCAAGTAAGTACTAATTTCCTGATGCAACAACTGCGAATACAGCAATCCCAAAACGACCACCATAATGAGCGTACTCAGCGTAAACCAGAAGGGGCCAAGTACGGAACGACGGTAACGTTGACGGATATCATGCCAGCCAAGTGTTCCCCAAACTGTATAGGCAGCAATACCCAAAAAAAGATCATTGGAGGGATTGTGGTCTGCAAGACCTTTTTCAACTCCGCCCTTGCTGTGTGTCGCAACTTCAGAAATCATGTCTGAGTGTAGTTATCTTGGAAACTGAAAAAATCATCTTCACCGAGCGTTTTTATAAACATCTTATTTAACCATTTAAGGCGCTTAATAGTAGGGCTTTAAATTCCATATCTGCCACCTGACTTTTTAACCAGTACGGCCATCCTATCGAATCCTATTATGTCAGACGCGAGGTCACCTAAACGTCATGTTTAGCAACCGCCGCACAGATACCATGCAGGCCAACTACCTTATCTTTCGTAACATCCAGTTCGCGCAACTTAGTCTGTTGTAAACCAGATACACATGCAGAGCTTTAACACCCTCTTGGGATACTCCCACCCCAATGAACATAACCTGAGGATTGGATTTAGATCGGACGCGTAAACCGGTGGCATATCCAATGCCAGCCATCCATTACCCTTGGTGATGCACTTAGTCAGCAGGCTGTTGACGAATCCGTTGCTTGTGATCACCTCTCCCATAGTTCAAAGGAGCGCAGTTGTCCGCTAAACAACCGCTGCGCACAAATTCCTACGCATCACCCCGCCGATGCCGCAATCGGCCCCACCGCCTGCACCACATCGGCATTCTGCGCACGCTGGCGTAAGGCGTGCTCCATTACTACCAGAGCCAGCAGTGCTTCCACGATCGGTGTGGCGCGGATGCCTACGCAGGGGTCGTGGCGGCCTTTGGTGATGACTTCGGTGGGGTTGCCTGCCGTGTCTATCGTTTCGCGGGGGGTGGTGATGGAGCTGGTGGGCTTGATGGCGATGGACACTTCCAGGTCTTGGCCGGTGCTGATGCCGCCGAGCACGCCGCCTGCATTGTTCGACTTAAAGCCCTGCGGCGACAGCGAGTCGCCATGCATGCTGCCGCGCTGGGCCACGCTGGCAAAACCGGCACCAATCTCCACGCCTTTAACGGCGTTCAGGCCCATCATGGCAAAGGCGATGTCGGCATCCAGCTTGTCAAACAGCGGCTCGCCCAGGCCCACTGGCATGCCGGTGGCGGTGACGCGGATGCGCGCGCCACACGAGTCTTGGGCATGGCGCAGGGCGTCCATGTAGTCTTCCAGTGCCGATACGTCGGCTACCGGGGCGAAGAAGGGGTTGTGGGGCACGTGGTCCCAGCTCTCGAACGGAATCACCAGGTCGCCGACCTGGGTCATGCAGCCGCGAAACACCATGCCGTATTTTTCGGCCAGCCATTTTTTGGCGACGGCTCCGGCGGCCACGGTGGGCGCGGTCAGGCGGGCGGATGAGCGGCCACCGCCGCGCGGGTCGCGGATGCCAAACTTGTGCCAGTAAGTGTAGTCGGCGTGGCCGGGGCGAAAGCTTTGGGCGATGGCGCTATAGTCTTTGCTGCGCTGGTCGGCATTGCGGATCAGCAGCGCGATGGGGGTGCCGGTGGTTTTGCCCTCATATACGCCGCTCAGGATTTCCACCGCGTCGGGCTCGTTGCGCTGGGTGACGTGGCGGCTGGTGCCGGGGCGGCGGCGGTCCAGGTCGGCCTGGATGTCGGCCTCACACAAGGCCATGCCGGGCGGGCAGCCGTCAATCACGCAGCCGATGGCTGGGCCGTGGGATTCACCAAAGTTGGTGACTGCAAATAGGGTTCCGAAGGTGTTTCCGCTCATAGCCTCTGATTATCCCCGACCCAAGGCCTCCTGCGCGGCGCTGGGAACGGTTCATGCTTATGCGACCGCGTCTACCCACATTTAAATTGGAGAGTCCCATGCCAGAGCACCGTACGACCGCGTTTTCCCACATCAAATCCGGCGATACCGACTTCGTGCAAGGCGGTTTGCGCGACTTTTTTCTGTACCGCGACCTGGGGGTTGCCGAGGCCACGCACGGAAAGGTGATTGCGCACCTGGTGAAGGCCAACATGGCCCCAGAAAAGGGAACGGGATGGCACCTGCATGAGGCGGATTTCCAGATTGTCATCATGCTCAAGGGCTGGGCGCGCTTTATGTACGAGGACCAAGAGACGCTGGTGCAGGCGGGCGATTGCGTGCACCAGCGCCCGGGTATCCGCCACTTCCTGTTCGATTACTCGCCGGATATGGAGTACCTGGAGATCGTGTCGCCGGCCGATTTCAAGTCGATCGACGTGGAACCGGTATGTGCAATCCCCGACCCGACGCCCTGGGCCTAGGGCTCCTTAAAACTCGGCATCCAACTCGTCGATTTCATCCGGTTCTTTCAGCGCCTCGGCCACCCACTCCTGCATCGCGGGCAGAGCCATGATGCGCTGGCAGTAGGCGGCACACACCGGGTCCAGCGCCACGCTGTAGGTCAAAAAGCGCGTGACCACCGGGGCGTACATGGCATCGGCCATGCCGACTTGCTCGCCGAACAGATACGGGCCGCCATAGTTGGCCAGGCACTCTTTCCAGATCTCCACAATCCGGTCGATATCGCTCTGGGCGCGCGACCAGATTTTGAATTCAGCGAAGTGGGCCTTGATGTTCATCGGCAGCGCGGTGCGCAGCGACGAAAAGCCCGAATGCATCTCACCGCAGATGGCGCGGCAGTGGGCGCGGGCGGCTTGGTCGGCGGGAAGCAAACCGGCTTTGGGCTTGATTTCATTCAGATATTCACCAATCGCCAGAGTGTCCCAGACCTTGATTTTGTTGTGCTGCAAGGAGGGCACCAACATGGAGGACGACAGCAACATCATCTCGGCCTTCATCGCCGGATCATCGGGCGAGACCACGTGCTCGGTGAACTCTAGTCCCGCAAATTTGGCGGCGAGCCAACCACGCAGGGCCCAGGCACCGTAGTTTTTGCTACTGATCGTCAACTCTGCTTTGCGCATGGGATCTCCTTGTGTTGTAAAAGTGTTGAGCAAGGGCTGTGCCAAATCCTGCGCACCGACCCATTCGCATCGCAACACATGCCACCCGCAGTAACTGGCCCGTAACTTGCCTGTAGTTGGTGCACACCCCGCACCAAGTCAGGAACAACACACATGCTCTACCAGGCCTACCAATTCCAATCCGACTTGATGTCGCCACTGCGCCTCATGGCACAAGGCCTTAGTTCAGCCCTCTGGTTCAAAGACACAGAGAACAGCCCGGTGCGCAAAATGGCCGCCGCCTGCGACGTGTTTTCACGGCTGCGGCTCACGCATGCACGGCCAGGCTACGGCATCACGTCGGTCAAAGTGGGGGATGTGGAGGTGGCCGTGAGCGAAGAGGTCACCCTCGCCCTGTCCTTTGGCAGCCTGCTGCATTTCAAGCGCACCGGTGACGCAGTGGACATGGCCGACCAACCCCCGGTGCTGCTGGTGGCCCCGCTGTCGGGCCACTTTGCCACGCTGCTGCGTGAAACCCTGCGCACCCTGTTGCAAGACCACGATGTTTTCATTACCGATTGGCACAACGCCCGCGATGTGCCGCTGACCGAAGGCGGTTTTTCGCTGGACGATTACACCGAGCACATGATCCGCTTCATCGAGGCCATCGGCCCCGGCACCCATGTGGTGGCGGTGTGCCAGCCCTGCGTGGCCGCGCTGGCCGCCGCCGCCATCATGGCCGAGGACGACAACCCCTGCCAGCCGCGCAGCCTGACGCTGATGGCGGGCCCGGTGGACTGCCGCATCAACCCCACCGGGGTCAACACCCTGGCCACCAGCAAGCCCATCGAATGGTTTGAAAAAAACCTGATCACCCACGTGCCCCTGCCCCACAAGGGCTTCATGCGCCGGGTGTACCCGGGCTTCATCCAGCTGAGTGCGTTTTTAAGCATGAACCCGGCGCGCCACAAAGCCCAGTTCAAGGATATGTACAAATACCTGCTGGAAGGCGATATCGACAAGGCCGACACCATCCGCAACTTCTATGACGAATATCTGGCGGTAAACGACCTGCCCGCCGAGTTCTACCTGGAAACCGTGGCCAAGGTATTCCAAACCTACGACCTGCCCCGGGGCGTGCTGACCTATAAAGACCGCATCGTCAACCCTGCCGCCATCCGCCGCACCGCACTGATGACGGTAGAAGGCGAACGCGACGACATCTGCTCGGTAGGCCAAACGATGGCCGCCCAGGATCTGGCCAGCAACGTGCGACCCAGCCAGCGCACCCACCATATCCAAACCGGTGTGGGCCATTACGGTGTGTTCAGCGGCAAGAAGTGGAACCAGCACATCTACCCGCGCGTGCGGGACATGATTTACGCCAATCAGCGCTGAACGTCCCCACAAGCAAAAAGCCCGACTGAACCAGCCGGGCTTTTTTATGTTAAAAATAAATTGCTACATATTCAATAGCTACTACCGCACACGGAATAAGCGAAAACAGCCTAAAAGACCCATACCGCCTCAGTAGGCTTAGGCGCGTGTTAAGAGCCTTCTTCTTCGCCCGCAGGCCAGTCACGGATGTAGGCTTTGAGCATTTTGTTCTCGAAGTTCTGGCTGTCCACCACGGCCTTGGCCACGTCGTAGAAGCTGATCACGCCCATCAGCATCTTGCCGTCCATCACCGGCATATAGCGGGCGTGGCTCTCCAGCATCATGCGGCGCACGTCGTCGAGTTCGGTGTCGGGGCCGCAGGTCAGGGGCTGGGCATCCATTGCCGCACGGATCAGGGTGTTGCCTATGCTGCCGCTGTTCTTCACCACCAGCTGGATCACTTCGCGAAAGGTCAGCATGCCGGCCAGTTCGCCTTGCGACATGATCACCAACGAACCCATGTCTTTGTCGGCCATGGTGGCCAAAGCCGTCGCCAGGAGCTCGTCGGGATTGGCGGTATAGAGCGTATTGCCTTTCACACGCAGAATGTCGCTGACTTTCATGGTTTTCTCCTGGTAACGCAGTAGTGGGGTAATGGGGTGATTCGTGACGGATGCACTTGCAATATAGCCCACAAAGGCCTAGGGCAAACCATAGAGCAGCATGAAATACGCCCTGGCGCATGGAAATGGATTTTTGCTGCACTGCAATAAAATTGAAGCATGCAATTCTTCCTCGCCAAAGCCCCGTTCTGGATCACCCGTTTTGGCGAAATGGGCATCGTCTTACCGCTAGCAGCCGTGTTCACGCTATGGATTGCCAGCACCACCCGCGCACTCGGGCCAGTGCTGCGCTGGCTGCTGCCGCTGGGGCTGGCAGTGGGCATCACATCGGTATCCAAAATTGCCTTTATAGGCTGGGGCCTGGGCATTGCGGCGCTGGATTTCACCGGGTTTTCGGGCCACTCCATGTTCTCGGCAGCGATCTACCCGGTATTGGCCTACGCCTTGGCGCCCCAGCTGCGCCGCAACGCCCTGTTGGCAGGCTACGGGCTGGCCGCGTTGATTGCCTGGAGCCGGGTCCACATTGAGGTGCATTCCTGGTCCGAGGTGGTCGCGGGCTTTGCGCTGGGGGCTAGCGCCAGCGGCTGGACGGTATGGCGCATGGCCCAGGCCCCGGCACTCCCTCCGCCAGGCCCCCCACGCTGGGTGCTGCTGGGCCTGCTCGGCTGGCTGGCCGTGATGCCGCTGCACGCCGCGCCCTCCCGTTCGCACGACATGGTGACGCGGCTGGCACTGCAACTGTCGGCGCATGACCAGGCGTTTAAACGGGCCGATCTGCATGCCACAGACCAGTAAATTCAGCCAGCTGAAATTATTATTTTTATAGCACTTCGTGCAGGTACATACTGCGCCTACCGCTGTTTTTCCATAAATTTTCCAACGCCGGGGCGGGGGTTAGCAGCAGCTGGTCTACCAGCGGCAGCAGCAAGGTGGTGCCGGGGTCTACCAGCAGCAGCAGGCGCGGTTCGCGCGGGGTGGTGGCTGCGTCCAGCGGGTCGGCCTCGTCCAGCCGGCCCACCCAGTCCAGCGCGCCCAGCGTGGCCAGCACCGGCTCCAGTTGCAGCGTATCGACCTGCATCGTCTGTGCCAGCTGGGCCACGCTCAGGCCTTTGTCACCACGCACCTGGGCCAGGTGCAGGTGCTGCAACACCTCGATGGCCAGCAAAAACGGCCAGCCGTGCGGGGTGGAGCGGCGTGGCACGCCCTCCAGCAGGCTGGGCATGTAGGCTGCAATCACGGCCCCCAGCAGCACAATGACCCAGGCCAGGTAGATCCACACCAGCATGATGGGCAGCGTGGCAAAGGCCCCGTACACCACCGAGTAGGTGGGCACGGCGGACAAATAAAA
Organism: Rhodoferax sp. LB1P47; assembly: GCF_056521445.1. Taxonomy (NCBI): domain Bacteria; kingdom Pseudomonadati; phylum Pseudomonadota; class Betaproteobacteria; order Burkholderiales; family Comamonadaceae; genus Rhodoferax; species Rhodoferax sp. LB1P47. The sequence continues at coordinate 38,315 of NZ_JBWMAU010000021.1, forward strand.
CGTCAGCAGCCGCTTGGCCAGCTCGATGCTGATGGCCACAAACACGCCTCCAGCCCAGGCGTGGCCCCACTTCACCCGGGTGTAGGGCACATAGCGGTACAGCGCGGCCATGCCGCCCGCCAGCAGGGTGATTTGCAGCAGGCTGAAGAGCAGCCGCACGCCGCCAGGCAGGCTGTCCACCACCCCCTGCGAGCTAGAGATGAGGTAGGACGTCAGCGCCAGGCTGGCCCCCAGCAGCAGTGGCCCCAGGGTGATACCAGCCCAGTAAATCAGCACCCGCTGGCCCAGGGGCCGGGGGCGGCGCACGCGCCAGATGGCGTTTAGCGTGCGGTCGATGGTCAAAATCAGCGCCAGCGCGGTAAACAGCACAATCGCCAGCCCCACCGAGCCCAGCTTGCTGGCCTGGCTGGCAAACTGGGTCAGGTAGCCCTGCACCTGGCGGGCAATGCTCTCGGGGATCAGGCTTTGCACCAACCACTTTTGCAGCACCCCCTGCACTTTGCTGAACATCGGAAAAGCCGTGAAGATGGCCAGCGCCACGGTAAAAAACGGCACCAGCGCCAGCGAGGTGGTGAAGGTCAGGCTGCTGGCCGTGAGGCCCAGTTGGTCTTCGCGAAAGCGCTCGCGCAAGGTGTGGGCGGTGGTTTTCCAGGGGAAGCGGGACAGGTCTTTCAGGAACTGGTCAAAGCGCTGGGACAAGGCAGATAGGGTTAAACGCATGCCCGCTATGATGCCACCGCTATGAATACCACCGAACACGCCCCCCTCGCCCACACAGTTGGCTGGACCCGCACCCTGGCCGTCGGCAGCCTGCTGGGCCTGATTGCCCTCAGCCTGGCCTGGGAACTGGTGCTGGCCCCGCTGCGCCCCGGCAGTGTGGTGCTGGCGCTGAAGGCCGTGCCGCTGTGCTTTCCGCTCATCGGCCTGCTGAAAAACCGCATGTACACCTACCGCTGGGTTAGCTTGATGGTGTGGCTGTACTTCACCGAAGGCGTGGTCCGCGCCTACAGCGATGCCGCGCCCAGCCGCTGGTACGCACTGGGCGAGGCGCTGCTGTGCGTGGCCCTGTTCGTCGCCTGCGCCATGCATGTGCGGCTGCGCTTCAAGAATGCCAAGGCCGCCGCCCTGCCCGCTTAACACACGAGATTTCTGCCATGCAAGACCTGATCGACAGCCTGCGCCGGACCCTGGGCGCGTCCCACGTACTCACCGATGGCGACCTCAGCGCCTTTGAGCTGGACTGGCGCAAGCGCAGCCGGGGCAAGTCCCTGGCCGTGGTGCGCCCCGGCAACACCTTGGAAGTGGCAGCGGTCGTCAAAGCCTGCGCGGCAGCCGGTGTCAGCATCGTGCCGCAAGGTGGCAACACCGGGCTGGTGGTGGGCAGCACGCCGGATGACTCCGGCACGCAAATCGTGCTCAGCCTGCAACGCATGCAAGCCGTGCGCAGCGTGGATGCGGCCAACCTGACCATGACGGTAGAGGCCGGTTGCATTTTGCAAAACCTGCAAGACGTGGCCGAAAAAGCCGGTTTTATGTTCCCCCTGAGCCTGGCCGCCGAGGGCAGTTGCACCATTGGCGGCAACCTGGCCACCAACGCAGGCGGCACCCAGGTGCTGCGCTACGGCAACACCCGCGAACTCTGCCTGGGGCTGGAAGTGGTCACCGCACACGGCGAGATCTGGAGCGGCCTGAGCGGCCTGCGCAAAGACAACACTGGCTACGACCTGCGCAACCTGTTCATCGGCAGCGAAGGCACGCTGGGCATCATCACCGCCGCCACCATGAAGCTGGTGCCCCAGCCCACCGCCACCCTCACCGCCTGGGCCGCCGTACCCAGCCTGGACCACGCCGTCACCCTGCTCGGGCTGGCGCACCAGCACCTGGGCGCAGGGCTCACCGGCTTTGAAGTCATGGCCCAGTTTGCGTTGGGTTTGGTGGCCAAACACTACCCGCAACAGCGCGTGCCGCTGTACCTCGATACGCCCTGGTGCGTGCTGCTGGAAAACTCCGACAGCGAGTCTGAAACCCACGCCCGCGAACGCTTCGAGCACCTGCTGGAGCTGGCCATGGAACAAGGCTGCGTGACCGATGCCGTGGTGGCCGAAAACATCGCCCAGGCCCACGCCCTGTGGCATGTGCGCGAAAGCATTTCTATGGCCCAGGCCGAAGAGGGGCTGAACATCAAGCACGACATCTCCATCCCCGTGTCCCGCATTCCCGAATTTGTGCGCAGCACCGATGCGCTGCTGACCGCGCAAATCCCCGGCGTGCGGCTGGTCAACTTCGGCCACCTGGGCGACGGCAACCTGCACTACAACGTGCAAGCCCCCGCCGAGGGCGATTACGAGGGAGATAGTGCCGAGTTTCTGCGCACCCAAGAGGACAACGTCAACACCCTGGTGTTCGATGCCGTCATGGCACATGGCGGCTCCATCTCTGCCGAGCACGGCGTGGGCAGCCTGAAGGTGGGCCACCTGGAGCACTACAAATCCCCCGTGGCGATGGACCTGATGCGCAGCATCAAGGAAGCCCTGGACCCGCAGAACCTGATGAATCCGGGGCGGGTGGTGCGGGTGGCGAACGCGGGGTTTTAAAATAATGCGCTCGCACCTTGTGCACGGCTTCCGGGGAAACACCAAGATGTTGGCGATGGCCCGCAGTCTGGGCATCCCCTTGGAGCAAACAGAGGATGCACTGCGGACTGCCGAGGTCCAGCACATCTACTGGGAGCGCTGGAACGCCGAAAACAAAGATGCCATCGACCACTACAACGCCCGCATCGCAGCCGAAGGCCTTCCCCTAGAACAGTACCGCACTTTTTAAGTGCGACCCTATTTGACGTTTACTCCCTCCGCTATGACTGACCGCCCCATCCGCTCCCAATATGAAGACTTCATGCGCTTGGTGCACACCACCGGCGTGGATAAGGCCGACCGCACCGGCACCGGCACGCGCAGCCTGTTTGGCCACCAGATGCGCTTCGATCTGAACGAGGGCTTTCCGCTAGTCACCACCAAGAAAGTCCACCTGCGCTCCATCATCCAGGAGCTGCTGTGGTTTTTAACCGGCAGCAGCGACAACACCTGGCTGAAAGAACGCGGTGTCAGCATCTGGGACGAATGGGCCCGCGCTGACGGCAGCCTGGGCCCGGTCTACGGCGTGCAGTGGCGCAGCTGGCCCAAGGCGGACGGCAGCCACATCGACCAGATCGCCGAAGTCATCAAAACCCTGAAGACCAACCCCGACAGCCGCCGCATCATCGTCAGCGCCTGGAACGTGGCCGACCTGGACAAGATGGCGCTGATGCCCTGCCACGCGTTTTTCCAGTTTTATGTGGCCGATGGCCGCTTGAGCTGCCAGCTGTACCAGCGCAGCGCCGACATCTTTTTGGGCGTGCCCTTCAACATCGCCAGCTACGCCCTGCTGACCCACATGGTGGCCCAGCAGTGCGACCTGGCGGTGGGCGACTTCATCTGGACCGGCGGCGACTGCCATATCTACAGCAACCACGTGGACCAGGTGAACGAGCAGCTCAGCCGCGCACCCTACCCCTACCCTACCCTGCATATCAAGCGCCGCCCGGCGGACATCTTCAGCTACCAGTTTGAAGACTTCGAGATGGTGGACTACCAATGCCACCCGGCCATCAAAGCCCCGGTGGCGGTATGACGCAGTTGCACCTTATCTTCGCCCGCGCCGCCAACGGTGTGATTGGGGCGCACGGCACCCTGCCTTGGCATTTGCCCGAGGACATGGCGCACTTCAAACGCACCACGCTGGGCTGCCCAGTCATCATGGGGCGCAAGACCTGGGATTCGCTACCGGCCCGGTTTCGGCCGCTGCCAGGGCGCGTGAATATTGTGGTGACGCGGCAAGCAGATTGGCAGGCCGAGGGTGCGCTGCGTGCCGGGTCGATCGCCGAAGCGCTGGCGCTGTGCCCCAATAACAGCGATAACAGCGATGCCTGGGTGATTGGCGGGGCCGAGATCTACGCCCAGGCCTTGCCGCTGGCACAGTCGGCGGTGGTGACCGAGATCGACGCCGCTTTTGACGGCGATGCCTTCGCCCCCAGCTTCGACCCTACCTGGACCGAGGCCAGCCGCGAGGCGCACACCAGCAGCACCGGGTTAGGCTTTAGCTTTGTGCGCTACCTGCGCGCCCACTAAACGCTATATTTTTTATAGCTACTACCGCATACAAAATATGCGCTAGAGGCCTAAAAAACATATAAAAAAAGCCGTCCCTAAAGTCATCTAGGAACGGCAAAGATGGGGGGCGCCGCAACGCCCCCCCAGCCTACTTCTTCACCAGCATCTCGTTGCCCACGCTCTTCACGTCTTGCGTGGCTTTGGCGATTTGCAGGGCTTTGTCGATCTGGGCCTGGTTGTCTACAAAGCCGCTGAGCTGCACTTCGCCCTGGCGGGTCACCACGGCGATGTCCAGGCTTTTGATGCTGGCATCGTTGAGCAGCGCGGCCTTGACGCGGGTGGTGACGATGCTGTCGTCCACCTTGGTGCCCACGGTGGTGTCGGCCTCTTTCAGGGCCATTTTGTTGTCCACGCGCTTCACACCGGACACGGCTTTGGCCAAGGCGGTGGCGCGCTCGATCTGGGTTGGGCTGTCCACAAAGCCGCTGAGCATGACCTCGCCCTTGCGGGTTTCGACCTTCACGTCCAGGCCTTTCACATCGGCATCGGCCAACAGGGCCGACTTGACGCTGGCGGTAAGCACGGTGTCGTCAATTTCGGTGCCCACGGTGGTGCTGGGCGCAGAGGCAGTGGCAGCGGTATCGGCCGGCTTGCTACAGGCCACGATAGACAAGGACATGGCGCTCACCAAAGCGATGGCGGCGAAACGTTCAAAAGGGGTTAGTTGCATAGCGTTCTCCTAAAAAATTAGCGTTGTACGGTCTGGCCGGTTGCGTCGGACAAGACGATCTCGACGCGGCGGTTCATTTGGCGGTTTTGGGCGGTGTCGTTGGCGGCCACGGGATAGCCTTCACCGTAGCCCCGGGTGAGCACGCGGTCGTTGGCGATGCCCATGCCCGTCAAGGCGCTGCGCACGGCAGCCGCGCGGCGGTCTGACAATTCTTGGTTATGGGCACTGCTGCCGGTGCTGTCGGTAAAGCCTTCCACCAGCACTTTGCGCTGCGGGTTTTGTTGCAGCACGTCGGCCAGCTTCTGGGCGGTGCGCATGCCGTCAGGCGTGAGGCGGGCCAGGTCTGTGCCAAACAGCACGTCGCCCAGGGTGATGACCATGCCGCGCTCGGTCTTTTTGGCGGCCAGCTCGGCGAGTTGGGCTTCTAGTTGCAGGTTGCGGGCTTGCGCTTCCATTGCAACCCGGCGGGCTTCATCGTTGCTGCGCTGCGCTTCGGCGGTTTTGCTCTGGGCCAGCAGCGCGGCCTGCTGGGCCTCGGCGGCTTTGGCCTTGGCCATGTCGGCTTCATTCGAGCGCTGTTGCAGGCGCAGCTGGTCGGCATCTTTGCCGGTGCGCAGCACTTCGTCTTCGGCGAACTTCTGGTTGGCAACTTCGTGCGTCAGCGCGATTTTTTGCCGGGCCAGGTAGGCCAGTTCATCCACCTTGGCGGGTTTGTCTTTGTCGTTGGCCGACGCATCGGCGCGGGCCAGGGCATCACCGGCCTGCTTGAGTTCCAGCGGGGCGTAGCGATTCACGTTCGGGCTGGCTTGGGCCATGCGGTACTCGCTGTGGGTTTGCTCCAGCAGGCTGGTGCTGGTGGGCACGGAGCTGCAAGCACCCAAGAGCACGGCAACGGCCAGGGCGAGGGGTGTGTAGAGATTTTTCATTTTTATAGTCCTGGATTAATTGGTTTTATGGGTTGGTTTTGCTAGCGCGGTCAAGCTCTTCGCGCAGCACGCGCAGGTTGTCTTGCAGCGCATCGGCTGCCGCCTGGGCCTTGGCGTTGTTGGCTTTTCCTTGGGCCAGCTTGGCATCGGCCTGGGCTTCGTTGGCCAGGGTGGCGGCCAGCTTGTAGTCTTTCTTGGCCATCGCTTGGTTGGCGGCAGCCATCTTGGTGCGGGCCGAATCCATCTCCAGCGGGGCAAATTCCGCCCCGCCTGCGCCCACGGCGCTGTCTACCGCCGCCTTAGACACCGCGACATCGGCCGTGGCAGGGGTTTTCATGCTGCTACAGCCCACCAGCAATGCCAGTGCGGTGGCGCTCAAGGCCAAGGCCCATGTGTGTTGCTTCATATCTGTCTCCTGTGGATAAATAAAGTGCCGAACCGCCTGTGCCAGCCTGTCGCCAGAGCAGCCACAGAGCACATGCAGGGGGCGGGGTGGCCCAAAAATCTGGTGTGGATGCAGTGTAGAAATAGCCCGGCCCGGTACCCAGCAGACAGCCCCGCGCCGCACAGTAGGACGGGGCAGCGCAGGTGCCATCGGCATCCTCCTACAGCGTGGGCGGCACTTATGCGGGTGGGAATGTCGGGGCGGCGAGACACCCGGAGCAGGGATTCCACGGCACAACAGCCACACGGAGATGCTGGCTGGCACGGCGGTAAATAGCTATATTTTTAATAGCTATAAGCGCATATAGAACAAGCGCCAAGGTCGAAAACTAAGCACAAAAAACAGCCCACATAAAGCACGCCACGGCAGGGGCAGAATCTGCGTCCTCGGCAACCACGTGGCTTTCTGTATGCGGCTATTACAAAAGCCGCGATCTATATTTCTGGTTTACATGCTAGCCAAAAACCAACCCGGAGTGCAGAATATTTCGTATACACCCGCATCAAGAATGCACCAAAAAATAAAACAAAATCTGCATGCAATTACTATTTACCCACTCTGAAGATGCCAGCCTGCTGTTACATAGCAACCACAATATCTGGCTGGTGCTGCTGTCTGTCTTCATCGCCATATTTACCGCATGCATGGCCTTGCACATCGCCGGTATTGCGCAGGCGCTAACGGAAACCCGGCACCGTAACCTGGCTCGGCTGGCGGGCACGGTCACCCTGGGGGGCGGCATTTGGGCCATGCACTTTATTGGCATGCTGGCGTTAGACCTGGGCACGCTAGTGGACTACCACCTGGGCTACACCCTGCTGTCGATGCTGCCAGCCCTGCTGGCATCGTGGGTCACGCTGCGCGTGGTGGCCCGTGCGCAGGTGGGCGCACGGCACATCGTGCTGGGCGGGGTGCTGGTGGGCGGCGGGATTGGCAGCATGCACTACAGCGGCATGGCGGCCATGCAAATGGGGCCCGAGCTGCATTACCAGATAGGTTGGTTTTTGCTGTCCATCGCAGCGGCCATCGCACTGGCCATGCTGGCGCTGTGGATTCGGTTTGGCCTGCGCGGCCGGTTTGGCACAGGCCGGAGTGCCGAAAATCGCACCATTCTGGTTAGCGGCACGGTCATGGGTCTGGCCATCGCCAGCATGCATTACCTGGGCATACTGGCCACGCACTTTACGACGCCCATCGCATTGGCACACCATGCCGGGGTGGCAGGATCAAACGCGATGGCCCTGCAAATTGCGCTGGCAACCGTGCTGCTCACCATTGCGGTTACCGCCGTCAGTTACATCCTGCTGCGCTACCGCACGCTGTACCTGCAAATGCGGGCCAGCGAGTCACAGTACGGCTCGCTGCTGCTCAACATTCCCGGCCTGGCTTACAGGCGGCGTCTGGACACCCGCGAACTAGTGTTTGTGAGCGACGGCGCGCTGGCCATTACGGGCTGGACGGCCCAAGAATGCATGGCCGAGGGGCGCGACTTCCGGGACCAAATCCACCCAGACGACGCGCTACGCGTGTTCACCGCCGTGGAGCACGCCTGCGCCCACCGGCTCCCGTATGAGACGGAGTACCAGCTGGTCCACCGCAACGGCAGTGTGCGCTGGGTGCTATCACGCGGCAGCGTGGTCTGCGACAAGCAAGGTCTGCCGTGCTGGTTTGACGGCTTGATCAGCGACATCACCGAGCGTAAAGCCATAGAACAGGCGCTGCATGCCAGCGAATCACAGCACCGCACGCTGCTGCGCCACATACCGGGGCTGGCGTTTCGCCGAGAGCTGACGGCGGAGCGAAAAATTGTGTTTGTCAGCGATGGCGTACAGACGCTGATTGGCTGGCCAGCGGCAGATTTCATACACCGCCAGCGCGATTTACTTGACCACCTGCACCCGGACGACCGCGACCGGGTGATGGAAAAAATCAACCAGCCCCGCCAAATCAACATTGCCTACGAGCACGAATACCGCCTGGTTCACCGCGATGGCAGCGTCCGCTGGGTGCTGTCGCGCGGCTCCATCGTGGCCGATGACAGCGGCACACCGCGCTGGTTTGACGGCATGATGACCGACATCACCGAGCGCAAAACAGCCGAGCAGGCACTCAGCGCCAGCCAGCAGCAAATGCAGAGCATGACGCACAGCATTCCGGGCATTGTGTTGCGCGCCTTGGTCGGCGAGCAATGGCGCATCCAGTACATGAGTGATGCGGTGACCGAGATTGCCGGGTGGTCGGTGTCGGCATTTCTGTCCGGCGAGGTGTCGCTGCCCATGCTGACCCATCCAGACGATCGGCCACAAGTGCTGGCCCAGCTGCACCAGGCGCTGGTAGGGCACACCACCTACGACATCGAACACCGCTTGCAGCACCGCGACGGGCATTACTTTTGGGTATGGGCGCGCGGCAGTGCCACCTACGATGACCAAGGCCAGCCGCTGTGGGTAGACGGCATCATCATGGACATTACCGAGCGCATGGAGACCAAGCAGGCCCTGCATGACAACGAGCGGCAGCTTCAATCGCTGATCCGCAATATTCCGGGTATTGTTGCCCGCACCTTGGTCACCCCCCGGTGGCCCACCCACTACATCAGCGAGGTAGTGGACGCTTTCACCGGCTACCCCGCCGCTGTCTTCATGGTGGGGGAAAAAACCATCGCCCAATTGGTCCACCCAGACGACTGGAATGCATCTCTGCTCTGCGTGCAGCAGGCCATCGCCAACCACACCAGCTATGTATTTGAGTACCGGCTCGGGCACCGCGACGGTAGCTACCGCTGGGTTTGGTGCCAAGGCAGTGCCAGCTATAACGATGCAGGCGAGCCGGTGTGGATGGACTCCATCACCCTGGACATCACCGAGCGCAAGGCCATAGAACACGCGCTGGTCAGCAGCGAGGCGCAGGTCACCTCGCTGATCCGCAGCATTCCGGGTATCGCCTTGCGGGCCATCGTCAAAGACGACTGGCCGATCCAATTCATCAGCGGCGCGGTAGAGGACTTCACCGGCTACGCGCCAGAGACATTCATGTCTGGCAGCATGGACTTGGCCACCCTGATCCACCCCGATGATCTGGCGGCACTACTGCCCATCGTGGGCAGAGCCATAGCCGCCCACACCATCTACTCCATTGAATACCGCCTGCGCTACCACGACGGCAGCTACCGCTGGGTGTGGGGCCGGGGTGCCGCAACCTACGATGCGCACAACCAGCCGCTGTGGGTGGACTCCTTCATCATGGACATCCACGAACGCCACACGATGGAGGTCGCCCTGCGCGAGGCCAAGCGCAACGCCGAGGCGGCCGCGCAGTCCAAAACCAGCTTTCTGGCCAACATGAGCCATGAAATCCGCACCCCCATGAACGCCATCATCGGCTTTACCGAACTGCTGCTGGGCACCGACCTGTCGCAATTGCAACGCCGCCACATGACCACCGTGCGCCAGTCGGCCCGCTCGTTACTGGGCTTGCTGAACAACATTCTGGACACCGCCAAGCTGGAGAAAGGCGCGGTCGAGCTGGAGCACCAAGACTTCTCCCTCAAAGCCCTGCTGACCGAAGTGGCCGATGCCCAGCGGCTGACCGCCGAAAGCAAAGGCCTGGATCTGGAGGTGCACTACCCGCCTACGCTGCCCGAGTTCTTCAAAGGCGACGCGATGCGGGTGCAACAGGTGCTGACCAACCTGCTGGGCAATGCCGTCAAGTTCACCCACGCAGGCTCGGTACACATGCGCATGCGCATGGATTTGGGGCTGGTGCACATCACCGTCACCGACACCGGCATCGGCATTGCCGAGGAGCGTATCGACAAAATTTTCGACCCGTTTTCGCAGGCCGATGCCTCCATGAGCCGCCGCTTTGGTGGCACCGGTCTGGGCACCACCATTGCGCGCCAACTGGTAGAGCTGATGGGCGGACAGTTACAGGTTGAAAGCACACTGGATGTGGGCAGCAGCTTCCACGTACGCCTGCCTTTGCAGCCGGGCCAAAGGGTGGAAGCCGTCCACGACGTGCTGCTGTACGAGCTACCCGGCCTGCGGATTTTGGCGGTAGACGACGTGCCGCAAAACCTGGAGCTGCTGTCGCTGGCCCTGGGCCAGGCCGGGCACATGGTGACCACCGCAACCGGCGGGATCGAAGCCGTACAAGCCTTCATCCAGCAGACCTTCGATATCGTGCTGATGGACGTGCAAATGCCCGGTGTAGACGGACTAGAGGCCACGCGCCGCATTCGCCAAGTAGAAAAAACCCGTGCACTGCGCGCTACCCCCATCGTGGCGCTGACCGCCAGCGTGATGGAAGAAGACCGCCGCGCCACCACCGACGCGGGCATGAACGGCTTTGCCACCAAGCCGCTAGACATGCCCCAGCTTTTTGCCGAAATGGCCCGCGTCATGGGCATCCAGCTGCCCGATGCCGAAGGTGCCACCACCCACGCCATCCGGCACGACCAAAGCCGCCCCCCCGCCATCGACTGGGAGCGCGGCACCGACCTCTGGGGCAGCGCCGCCACGCTGGGCAAAGCCATCCGCCGGTTTCTGGACGAAAACCAGCCCATACCACTGCAAATATCCGCCCTGCTCAAGCAAAACGACCTGGACGCCGCCCGCTACCTGGCCCACAAACTGCGCGGTGCAGCAGGCAACCTGTGCCTGCAAAGCCTGCTGCACGGCAGCAGCATGCTGGAAGACACGCTGAAATCCGACCACCCCGAACAAGCCCGGCTGGCCCTAGAGGACGTGTCTGCCGCCATGACAGCGGTATGCCTGGAACTGTCAGACACCGAAGATGCCGCCCACCCCCCAGCCACAGCCCCGGCAGCACCCGCCGCCGCCGCCACCGCCACTACTGCTGCACACGCCGACCGGGCCCGCTGCCGGGCCTTGGCCCAGGCCATGCGGCAAGCCACTATGCGCAACGAACTGGACGAAGCCACGCTAGAGCAGCTGGGCCAGGCCCTGCACAGCACGGGCCAGGGCCTGTATGCGCCACCGCTAGAGGCCGCACTGATGGCCTTTGAATTTGACACGGCACAGACACTTCTAGACATACTGCTGAAAGCCCTGGCCGCCCAAGCAGAGGAAACCACACCATGACCCACACCGCAGACAACCGTCCCAAAATTCTGGTCGTTGACGACGAAGCCACCAACTTGCAAATGCTGCGCCACGTGCTGCAAGACGACTACCGGCTGGTGTTTGCCAAAGACGGCCCCAAAGCCATCGAGCTGGCCCAGCGCGAACACCCCAACCTGGTGCTGCTCGACATCATGATGCCCGGCATGACCGGCTACGAAGTCTGCGAAGCCCTGAAACGCGATACCCAGACCCGGCACATCCCGGTCGTCTTCGTTACCGCGCTGGCCGACACCGAAGACGAAGCCCGGGGCTTTGCCGTGGGCGGGGTGGACTACCTAACCAAGCCCGCCAGCCCGGCCATCGTCAAAGCCCGGGTGCGCAACCACCTGTCGCTGGTGCAGGTAGACGAGCTGCGCGAAACCCGGCTAGAGATCATCCGCCGCCTGGGCCTGGCGGCCGAGTTCAAAGACAACGAAACCGGCATGCACGTCATCCGCATGAGCTACTTCTCGCGCATCCTCGGGCAGGCAGCGGGCTTGAGCCCGGTGGATGTGGAAAACCTCTTCAACGCCGCCCCGATGCACGATGTTGGCAAGATCGGCATCCCCGACGCAGTGCTGCTGAAAAAAAGCGCGCTCAACCCCGAGGAATGGGCCATCATGCGCACCCACAGCCAGATCGGGGCCGAAATTCTGGGTGACCACCCCCCCGGCCTGATGCAAGTCGCCCGCGAAATGGCCATCAGCCACCACGAAAAATGGGACGGCAGTGGCTACCCCCTTGGGCTCAAGGGCAAAGACATCCCGATCTCCGGCCGCATCGCCGCCATTGCCGATGTGTTTGACGCCCTCACCAGCGAGCGCCCCTACAAAAACGCCTGGACGGTAGATGCCGCGCTGGGCCTGCTGCGCGAACAAAGCGGCAAACACTTCGACCCCGAACTGGTCGAACTGTTCATGGCCAACCTGCCCGCCATCCTCGAAATCAAAGACCGCTGGGCCGAAACCGCCCACACCGTGCAATTTACCGCCCCCACCACCCTGGGTGTGTAGGCCGCTTCTGACACACCAAAGCGGCAGCTTCCGCCAGACCGCAGCGCCCGCGCAGGCGATGATGCGGCCATGCCGTTAAATGCCATCGCCCCGTACGGGCGGCTCATCAAGCAAGTCGCCAGCTCTTGGGTAGACGACTACGCCCCCAGCATGGGAGCCGCGCTGGCCTACTACACCACCTTCTCCCTGGCACCGCTGCTGCTCATCGCCATCTCGGTGGCCGGACTGGTGTTTGGCGAAGAAGCCGCACGCGGCGAAATCGCCGAACAACTCCGCGCCCTGATGGGCGACCAAGGCGCCAGCGCCGTGCAAAGCCTGCTGGTCAGCGTGCACAAACCCGGCGAAAGCATAGCCGCCACCGCACTCGGTGTGCTACTGCTGTTTGTGGGCGCGGCCACCGTGTTTGGCGAGCTGCAAGACGCACTCAACCGCATCTGGCGCGTGCCCGCCCACCGCAACCAGCCGGGCTGGGTCGGCATGCTGCGGGCGCGGCTGCTGTCGTTTGGCATGATTTTGGCTATCGGCTTTCTGCTGATGGTGTCGCTGCTGGTCAGCGCCGCCCTGGCCACCACCGAGCGCTGGCTGCAACCCATCTTTGGCAGCTGGCTGGCCGTGGCGGCCATTGCCAACGCCGTGGGCGGCTTCGTGCTGATCGCCGCCATGTTTGCCCTGATCTACAAAATCATGCCCCGCGCCCGGGTGGAATGGAAGGATGTGTGGATTGGCGCGGTCGTCACCGCCCTGCTGTTCACGCTGGGCAAATCGCTCATCGGCCTGTACGTGGGCCGCAGCGGCGTGGCATCGGCCTTTGGCGCAGCGGGCTCGCTGGTGGTGCTGCTGGTGTGGGTGTACTACTCGGCGCAAATCTTCCTCATTGGGGCCGAATTCACCTGGTGCTACGCCAACGCATTTGGCTCACGCAAAGACTGTGCGCCGCCGCCGCTGGTGCAGCCACTCCACTGAATACTATGATTTTTATAGCTTCTTGCGCATACGGAATATGCGCTTGAGGCCAATTTGACATAAATTACTCTAGGCGCTTAGCCCGGGATGCACGAATAAACACAGGGCCACAAGGCGGCGTAAATACATGGGAGCCGTCTTTCAGCGGGCCGCAAAAAGCGCTAGGTACAAGAAAACACCCGCCGCCACCGCACACATCCCGCACCACACCAGCGCAGGCCGCTTGCCGGAGAACCACAGCGCCAGCGGCAGCAAACCAAATGACACCAGCACCCAGCCAATCGCCACCGCAGGCCCGCCGTCCAGCACCACCTCCGCCCCGCCCAGCTTACTGGTGCGGCCGTAGTAATGCGCCGTCCACACCGCCAGGGAGCCCAGGCCCACCACCGTCAGGCTGATCAGGGTGGCCAGCAGGCGCAGCACCAATAGGTTTTGGGAACTGCGCGGGGTCATGCGAGCTCCTTGCGGTTGGCTGTTGAACGGGTGGGGTGGCATAAAGTAAAAGGCATGGGTGTTGTTTGTGGTGGATGGGCGAAAGCGGAGGAGTGCCGGATAGATGGGCCTTGTCGCCTTTGGCACACAGTGTCAGCAGGTACAGAGACATCAGCGCGCTGTGAAAGTTGCACTGCAACTTGGTACGACTTTTACAGTTTAACGTTGGAGCTAAGCGGGTGACAACGGCAGGCCACCAGGCCCGGGCTGGCGAAAATGTACCGCGTACCACCGGCCCGGGCCTGGTGGCCTGCCGTTGGCGCTCCGCTTGAGCGAGGGGTTAGGCGTAACTGCTCCACCTTTGAAATGCGTTCGTCATCCGGCATGTAAATTGACAGCGCATCACAGATATTCTCGACGCGAGACGCATTGTGTTCATACACCCGATCTGTTGCCCGATAGACGCTGTTTGAGAGTCCGATCAGGTACTTGCTGGCCAACAAGAGCTGGTCTCGCGAAGGCAATGCGAAAACCCTTGCTGTAGTCGTGTAGCGCGGGACCAGATACAGGTGACTCTGCGACTGAGATGACAGCTTCCGTAGGTGTTGCGCCGTCTCTCACATTACCTCCTCTGAAGGCACACCTGGGTTTGCGATGACATTCGCGTGCTCGATCAGGGAGTGCGAAATCTGTCCGATCGTTCGGCGCGCATCTTGAACCGGCGGAACCTGTCAATGACTTTGCAACACCGAATAAATAAATTTACAGTGCAGAGATCGGAATTGAAGGTTGATTGTTCTCCATTGAAGGCGGGTTAATCCAGACGGCGGTGGGTAGTTTTTGCGGCTGTGGTTTCTTGCCTTTGAAACGCCTTGGATGCGCCGCAAAGCGGCATCCTGACGTTGCTTGTCAGTGTGGGCCGACCAGTTAGCTCTCAACTCACTTGTCCACAACCGCATCAAAACTCTCTCCAGCACGAATGCGCTCTAAGCGCGGGTAAAGATCATGGCGCCCAATATTGACCAGCCATTGCGCAACCTCAGCTTTGGCGAATGCGTAGTGCTGCGTTAGTTGTTCGTCGTTGCCATGATTGAACTGGCTAACCGATTTGAGTCCTCGAACCTCACTTGTATTTCTCGCGCTACCCGCTTCTTTCGGAAGCGTGTACTGTGGCCGAAAATCAACCTGCATTGCAACGCCTTCGTCGAACCATACTGGAACCTCCCTTAACATACGCCAAGAGCCAACCCGTTCGTGTAGTTCTTGATGCACGAGCTCGTGAGCGACAACATCGACATTTTGACCTTTCGGGCCAATGATGACGCAGGTGTAATTTCCGACGGAACCCGAACTGCCGTAATTGTTGACCTTCAAAGGCCAAAAGGTTCGCGAATCACGAAAGAATGCGACGATGGGGCGAGAGCGCGGAGCGCCAAAGGTTTTTTCTATTCGCACTCTGGCCTGTGATTGGAGTTCGAGAAACATGGCGCGTTCCGACTCGGAACTGCCCGGTTCGACGAGTGTTCCATCAGGAAGAGCTTCTAGTGCCACGGACTTAACAAACAGACACACTACGTCACTGGGGAAGGCATAGGCGGCATAGAAGAGCGTTGTAATACCAAGGCAAAGAGCAGCGGCCAAGGCAGCAAGAACTTTTCTACTGTGCGCGCGCACATGTGTGACGTTTTTTGAGAGCTAACGTCGAAATCCAGCGGGCGCCGCAGGCGATCCGATGGGATGACCAGTTAGATGGCGGACCATTTGGACGCAAACAGTAAGTGGCAGACGGTCACACCAACCGACACACCGAAACCCATGACTAGGAACATGAAGGCGTGGGGAACCGCGCCGCCACCAAAAACCATCTCCCAAATTCCGGCTGTGAAGCCTGCGCCAGCGAAGAAGATACCGATTGCCCGAAATGCACGAGACGCAAACAGCGCTGCGCGGCTGTTACCGGCCACCATTTGAAACCCGACAACAAAGACAATTCCAACAACGCAACCGACGAACACTATGGGAAGTACTGCCCAAGTCAGGGGCGGTTCGCTCTGGGCTGTACTTTGCAGTAACCAGGGACCGCTCACCAGGCCAACAATGAGAGCGATTGAATAAAGAACGATGCGCGAAATCATAGCTATCTAACGTCGGCCGTGAATGGGCCGCAACGGCGCACTCAGCATTGAAGAATGGCGACCAAGTTGGCCGCCGTTGTGGGTCCATTCGACGAACCCGTTATGCGGCAGCGAAGGCATCGCGATTCCTCTCCACATAATCGGCCAGCTTCGCAAAAACGGATTCGTCACCGCAGGCCTTTTTGCTGAGGACGACAAATTCATGCGTTTCATTCTCCTTCACTGTGTCCAACCAGCGCTGACGCTTTTCCTCGTGCAAGTGCGGCTCAGAGAAGGGGAACAGCCGCGAAGAAGCCTCAACACGCTGGGCAGCGGCCTCTGCGCCAATTCGCCTAAATGTCTCGACAAAGAAAGAGTACGGCGGGGTGCCATCGAAGTCGCTCTCGTAGAAGTACTCAAGCCCGCCGTTGTCGATGATGCCCTGTGCCGTTTGGACGACCGCAACCGTCTGAACCGGCAACGGGAGCTTGAACACGTCACCCGACGCGGCTTCCACGCATGCGATGGAGTACGCGATCGCTCGATCAAGAAGCTGCTGGTTCATGCCGCATAACGTCGAAGTTGAGCCGCGAGCGGCGGCTGGGCACGGAAGGCCCAGAATGAAATGGGGGCCTGCAGTGACCAGCCGTTGCGAGTCGGCTCGAACGATGGGTTATGGCTCATTTGTGCCCCCGAATGGCAAGAACCTCGTGATATCTCGAGTCAGACATGCCGCTCGTAGCCTCAATTGCGAAGCTATGGGCCACACCTTTGGAAAACGAGAGATTAGGCCTCTTGCTGCTTGGACCAAACTGAATGCTTACCGGGAGTCCGACGGTGTCTCGGTAAGCGGCAACTTCGTTGGACAGTTGACCCGCCGCTGGAGGTTCTTCGGATCCGTCTGCCTCATAGAGCTCAAGGTAGCGTTTGAAGACAAGCCAATCGACTTCAGCCCACACCCCCCAACCGTAGTAGCCCGGTCGATCAATGAAGTCGATTGGCAACATGCAGCGAATGAAATAGCGCTCGCCCATTTGGCAAAGGTCGGCGTCCCATTTGGCATGCAGCTCGCGTTCGGGCTCGGGAATCGCCCAAACAACGTCCGGAAGTGTGAACGCCGTATCGGTGGGCAGCCCGCTATGCGACTCTCCGCAAACGGCGCAAACGAAAGAATCAGCGGGATCGGTCATGAGCCATAACGAATAGCGTTTATCCGCCGCGCAGCGCTGCAAGAAACAGTAGCGAACTTCATACGCGGCGGATAAACCTTGTTGGACTGAAACCAACGCCCGCAATGGCCGTTGGTAGTGGGTGAGAGGGATAGGGGATTACTCAAACTCCCCCTGCCTATGGTGCAAATTATGG
>NZ_JBWMAU010000022.1:0-47695 GCF_056521445.1 Rhodoferax sp. LB1P47
TGGAACTCAGGAGGGGCCTGGGGGTCCAGTAAGAGGGCCCTGCTGGGGTTTGTGAATGCGGCCAGCTCCACCAGTGCAGCGCGTACCGCGTCACTATCCCTTCCTGCCTCATCCTGCGCAAGGTCTGCGGCATAGACCCCCTGGGCGATTGCCTGGGCCAGTTCGGGAGTGACTGCGGATATGGGGGCTGCTGCTGCCTTGAGGTCCAGGCGCTTGGCCTCGAACTCCGCTTCTTTGTCAGCCCGCACGCGGTGCGCTGCACTCTTGGCCTGGGCGTAGCTCACGCGGCCTAGGCTGATACGGAAGTCAACCCGGCCACCGTAGGCGGCTAGGAGGTCATGGGGAACGTAGACGCGAAGCTGATAAACGCCGTTGCGCTCAGTCAGTCCAAGGAGCTTGGCCATCGGTGGTACAGGGTTAGGATTTAACACCATGCCACGCTTGCCAGTCACAGTTACAAGTCACAGAAACCGCTGTAAGCCCTTGATTTTGCTGATTATCTTTATAAATCAACAACTTAAATGGAGGAAGAGGTGGGATTCGAACCCACGGTACCTTACGGTACGCCTGATTTCGAGTCAGGTACATTCGGCCACTCTGCCACTCTTCCAATTGCTGGTTAGCAATGCCCCCTATTCTAACCCAGCTTCTCTAAGCCCTTCAAATAGGGGTGCAACACTTTCGGCACGGTGACCGAGCCGTCGGCGTTCTGGTAGTTCTCCAGCACCGCCACCAGCGCGCGGCCCACGGCTAGGCCGGAGCCGTTCAGGGTGTGCAGCCATTCGTTCTTGCCCTGGGCGTTCTTGAACCGGGCTTGCAGTCGGCGCGCCTGGAAGGCTTCGCAATTGGAGATGGAGCTGATTTCGCGGTAGGTGTTTTGACCGGGCAACCAAACCTCCAGGTCGTAGGTCTTGGCCGCGCCAAAGCCCATGTCGCCAGTGCACAGCGACACCACACGGTACGGCAGGCCCAGCTTTTGCAGCACGGCTTCGGCGTGGCCGGTCATTTGCTCCAGCGTGTCGTAGCTCTGGTCGGGATGGACGATTTGCACCATTTCGACCTTGTCAAACTGGTGCTGGCGGATCAGGCCTCGGGTGTCGCGCCCGGCGCTGCCCGCTTCGGAGCGGAAGCACGGGGTGTGGGCGGTGAGCTTGATGGGCAGGTCCGCCTCGGCCACGATGGTGTCGCGCACGAAGTTGGTCAGCGGCACTTCGCTGGTGGGAATGAGGTAGAGCGCGCTGTGGTCGGGTACGGCTTCGCCATCTTGTCCGCCCTTTTTGGCGGCGAACAGGTCGCCTTCAAACTTGGGCAGTTGGCCGGTGCCACGCATGGAGTCGGCGTTGACGATGTAGGGTACGTAGCATTCGGTGTAGCCGTGCTCTTCGGTTTGCACGTCCAGCATGAACTGGGCGAGCGCGCGGTGCAGCTTGGCGATGGGGCCTTGCATCACGGTGAAGCGCGAGCCGGTGAGCTTGACGCCCATTTCAAAGTCCAAACCGAGCGGAGCGCCCAGATCCACATGGTCTTTAGCTGCGAATTCCATAGTGCCCGGCGCACGCTCGCTGGGGTTCCAGGTGCGCACTACCACGTTGCCGGCCTCGTCTTCGCCCACGGGCACGCTGGCGTGCGGCAGGTTGGGCACGGCCAGCAACAGGGTTTGCAGCTCGGACTGGATCTGCTCCAGGCGCACGGCGGAGGCCTCCAGCACGTCTTTGATGGAGGCCACCTGGGCCATCAGGTCGTCTACGCCTTCGCCTTTAGATTTACGCTGGCCGATCTGCTTGCTGGCACTGTTGCGCTGGGCTTGCAGGTCTTCGGTACGGGTCTGGATGGTTTTGCGCTCAGCCTCCAGGGCTTTGAACGCGTCCACGTTCAGAAACAGCTGGGGGTTTTTGCGCGTTTGCAGGCGGGCGACCACGGCATCGGGGTCTTTGCGGAGGGTAAGGATGTCAAGCATGCGGGTATTTTAATTTCACGCCAAAGTGGCCGGATCGACGTTGCCGCCGCACACAATCAACGCGACTTTCTCGTCGGCACGGGGTCGATAAATGCCGGTTTGCAGGGCCGCCAGCCCCAGGGCCGCGCCGGGTTCTACCGCCAGCCGCAGTTCTTTCCACAGCCAGCGCTGGGCCGCCACGATGGCTTCGTCGCTGAGCAGCAGGGCATCTTGCACGTGGCGCTGGGTGACTTCCCAGCCGAGCTGGCCGATGCGTTTGGCTCCCAGTGAGTCAGCGGCGATACCGCCCACGGCCACATCGACCGGCTCCCCGGCCTGGCGGGCGCTGTGCAGGGTGGGCGCACGTTCGGGCTCCAGGGCGACCACGCGGCTGCGCTGCTCGAACCAAGCGGCGATGCCACCGATCAAACCACCACCGCCCACGCTGACCAGCACGCTATCGGGCATTCCGCCCTGGGCTTCGATCTCGGCGGCCAAAGTGCCCGCGCCGGCCAGCACTTCGGGCTGGTCGTAGGCGTGGGTCAGCAACGCACCGGTGGCCTGCTGGCGGGCCATACAGGCTTCAAAAGCTTGCGCGTAGGCCGCGCCGGTGACGATCACCTCGGCCCCCAGGTCGCGCAGGCGGGCGCGTTTGGCCTCCGTAGACACGGTGGGCACAAACACCTCGCAACGCACGCCCAGAGCCTGGGCCGCCGCAGCGGTGGCGATGCCCGCGTTGCCGCCCGAGGCGATCACCACGCCCGATGCGGGGATGGTGTTGGCAAGCAGCCGGTTCAGCATGCCGCGCGCCTTGAAGCTGCCACCAATCTGTAGATGCTCCAGCTTGAGCCAAACTTCAGCGCAGTCCACGCCTAGTGCAGTGCCGGGTAACTTCCACAGCGGCGTTTTACGTAAAAAGTGCTCCTGGCGCATATCCAACCTGCGCAAGGCGCTATCAATATCAGAGCGATCCATTTTCAATAATCCCCACCGCCGCCGTAGTTACTGGCCAGGCTTTCAAATTTGGTGATGTTGCGCAGGAAGGCCAGCTTGACCGTGCCGGTCGGGCCGTTTCGCTGCTTGGCAATGATGATCTCGGCCACGCCGGGTTCTTTGCACGCTTCCTTGGTGTAGTACTCGTCGCGGTAGATGAACATGATGATGTCGGCATCCTGCTCGATAGCGCCGGACTCGCGCAGATCGCTCATCATGGGGCGCTTGTCGGGGCGCTGCTCGACGCTGCGGTTGAGCTGCGACAAGGCAATCACCGGGCATTGCAGCTCACGAGCCAACATCTTTAAGCCCCGCGAGATTTCGCCCAGCTCGGTGGCGCGGTTGTCACCATTGCCGCCGCTGCCCGAGCCGCTCATCAGTTGCAGGTAATCGACCACGATCAGGCCCAGCTTGCCGCACTGGCGCGCCAGACGGCGGGCGTTGGCGCGCAGCTCGCTAGGGGTCAGGCCGGGGCTTTCGTCGATGTGCAGCGACACGGTGCGCAGCTTTTCCACCGCCTCGGCCAGGCGCGGCCATTCGTCATCGGTAAGGTTGCCGGTGCGCAGATGGCCCTGGTCGATACGGCCGATGGAGCCGACGATACGGATGGCCAACTGGGATGCACCCATTTCCATGGAGAACACGGCCACCGGCAGGCCTTCCTTCAACGCTACGTGCTCGGCAATGTTGATAGCGAAGGCGGTTTTGCCCATCGACGGGCGGGCTGCCAGCACGATCATGTCGCCCGCTTGCAAGCCGGAGGTCATGCGGTCCAGGTCGTAAAAGCCGGTGGGCACGCCGGTCACGTCGTTCTGGTTGTCGGCCATCTCCTGGACCCGGTCCAGCAGGTCCACCACCAGGGTTTCCATCGCCTGGAAGCCCTGCTTGTTGCGCGCACCCTCCTCGCCGATGTTGAAGATTTTTTGCTCGGCCTCGTCGAGGATCTTGTCTACCGGGCGGCCTTGGGTGTTGAAGGCGTTGGTGGCAATCTCATCGCTGGCGGTAACCAGTTTGCGCAGAATGCCGCGCTCGCGCACGATTTCGGCGTAGCGGCGGATGTTGCTGGCGCTGGGCACGTACTGCGCCAGCGAGTTCAGGTAGGCCAGGCCGCCGACTTCTTCGGACTTGCCAATGCTTTGCAGCCGCTCGAAGACGGTGATCACGTCGGCCGGTTTGCTGGCGTTGACCAACTCGCGCACGGCGGCAAAGATCAGCCGGTGCTCGTAACGGTAGAAATCATCGTCCTTGAGCAGGTCGCCGACGCGGTCCCAGGCGTTGTTGTCGAGCAGCAGGCCGCCCAGCACGCTGGATTCGGCCTCGATGGAGTGCGGCGGGATGCGCAGTTGCGCAATTTGGCGGTCCTGGCCATAGGAATCGTCCAGAGCGGGGAAAACGGCAGACATGGGGTGGGAGTTCCTAGGTAATACCGGATGCTAAGCGATGGCTCCAGCCGAGACATGGGGCGGGTTTTTAAAAAGCCGGCCCCGCAATGGAAAAAGGCCGCCAAGGTTTGCACCCTGGCGGCCCCTTACGTGAAAGCGCTAATTAAGCGGTTTCGCCGTAGACAGCAACGGTGATCTCAACAACCACGTCGGTGTGCAAAGCCACGGACACAGTGTTGTCGCCGGTGGTCTTGATCATGCCGTTAGGCAGACGGATCTGGGCTTTGGTGACTTTGTAGCCCAGCTTGCTCAGTTCTTCTGCGATGTCGGAGTTGGTCACGGAGCCAAACAGGCGACCGTCCACACCGGCTTTTTGCGTCAGCTTGACGGTCGAGCCAGCGAGCTTTTCGCCCATGACTTGCGACGCGCCCAGCTTGGCAGCAGCGGCTTTTTCGAGTTCTACGCGCTTGGCTTCGAATTCTTGCTTGGCCTTTTCAGTGGCGCGACGTGCACGACCAGTGGGGATCAAGAAGTTACGGGCATAGCCGTCTTTGACTTTGACGATGTCGCCGAGGTTGCCAAGGTTCAAAACCTTATCGAGCAGGATGATTTGCATGTTCGTACTTCCTTAGATGCGGTGCTGGTCGCTGTACGGCAGCATGGCGAGGAAACGCGCACGCTTGATAGCGGTGTTGAGCTGGCGCTGGAAAATCGCGCGCGTGCCGGTCAGGCGTGCGGGGATGATCTTGCCGTTTTCAGCGATGAAATCGCGCAGCGTGTCGATGTCTTTGTAGTCAATCTGTTCCACACCGGTCACGGTGAAGCGGCAAAAGCGCTTGCGCTTGAACAGCAGGGACTGGGTGTTGCGCTTGGGGCGCTTGTCTTTGTTATTGAAACGTTTTGGTCCGGCCATGATGGACTCCTGAAATAGTTTTGATCAACTTTGAGGGCTTGCCGTGCTGTGCACGCCAAAACTGCAAAAAGTCAGTCTGGTTGAAACTCTTGAATATGAAGCACGGGGTTCTTGCCCAGTCGGGGGGAGGCTAAAAAACCGGTGAATTGCCAGATGCTGCCCAAGGGCTGCTGCTGGATTCGCTCGGCGATTGCGCCAAAGGCTATTGCCTTTACGGCTGCTTTGATTTGCCGGGTTACACCTGCTTGTTCCAGACTGGACTCGTGTTCGAGCACCATATCCAGGGCGGGTAGTCCAGCGGGCGTGTAGCGCAGATTTTTAACTTCTGCAAGACAGGCCGTCAAAACAACGTGGTTCACTCCTTGTGGGAACTCCGTTCAGCAAGCCACCTTAGTGGGCTGCGTACTCAGCTTGCTGGGTCTTGCGCGCTTCTTCGCGTTCGACGGTCTTCATCATCGACGAAGGGCCGGTTTCAGCCTTCTTCATCACCACGGTCAGGTGGCGCAGCACGGCATCGTTGAACTTGAACGCGTGTTCCAGTTCAGCCATGATGGCTTGGTCGGCTTCGATGTTGACGCACAGGTAGTGGGCCTTGGCCAGCTTGTTGATCAGGTACACCAGTTGACGGCGGCCCCAGTCTTCCACGCGGTGGATCTTGCCGCCACCGGCGACGATCATGCCCTTGTAGCGCTCCAGCATGGCTGGAACCTGTTCGCTCTGATCCGGGTGGATCATCAAAATGATTTCGTAATGACGCATATTTCTCCTTAAGGATGTTAAGCCACCCACTGCGTCTGTAGTGGTGCGGCAAGGGCAAAGCCTGCGATTATAGCCCGGGTTTTGACTCTGATTCCAAGCAACTCACCAGCCAGACCACCAACGCCCCCGCTGGCAGGCCAAATACCCCCGCTGAAATCGGCTGGATACCCCACCACAGGCCCGAGCCGCCCCAGCCCAGCAGCCCGCGCACCATCGGCGCATTGGCAAGCATGTACCACAGCGTCACGCCGAGCCCGGTCAGCATGCCTGCCACGGCGGCCCGGCGGGTAGTGCGCTGCCAGAACAGGCCCGCCACCATCGCCGGAAAGAAAGCGGCGGCCGCCAACGAGAACGAGGCCGACACCAGCGCCAGAATGTCGGCCGGCTTTTGCGCCGCCACATAGGCCGCCGCCAAGGCCAGCAGTAGCAAAGCGAATTTGGACAGCAGCACCCGCACCATCGGATCGGATTTGTCTCGTACGCCGCGAAAATACAGGTCGTGCGCCAGCGCATTGCCCATAGTCAACAGCAATCCATCCGCCGTGGACAAGGCCGCCGCCAGCCCACCCGCCGCCACCAGCCCCGACACCACGTACGGCAAGCCCCCCAGCTCAGGCGTGGCCAGCATCACCAGATCAGCCCCCAGCCGCAGCTCGGCAAACTGCAAGATATGGTCGCCGTTCACATCGGTAACTTGCAGCAAAGACGGATCGACCTGCGCCCACTGCGCCATCCAGGTGGGCAAATTGTCAAAACTTTGACCCACCAACTGGCGCATCACTTCAAACTTGACCAGCACCGCCAGCGCGGGCGCAGCCAGATACAGCAGCGCGATAAAAAACAGCGACCAGGCCACTGAACTACGGGCCTCGGCCACCGAGGGCGTGGTGTAGTAGCGCGTCAGCAGGTGTGGCAGCGCGGCCGTGCCGGTCATCAGGCAAAAAATCAGGGCCAAAAAATTCAACCGCGACGTATCAAAACTCGCGCGCTCGGCGGGCGTGCCGTCTGGGTTGCCACTGAACACCTGGGCGTGCGGAGACATGCCCGCCAGCGGCTGGGCGCGCTCCAGGTTATCTTGCCGGGCGTGGCGCCAGAGTTCGCGTGCACTGTCCTCGTCTTTGGGCAAGGCGGCCAGATCGCGCCCGGCCTTGCGCACCAAGGACGGGTCGGCCCGCTCCGCTTTGAGCTGGCGCAGCCGGGACTGGGCGGCAGCGCGCTCCAGCACCAGGGTGGCGGGCACGTCTTTCAGCATCTCGCCGTAATGGGCGGCGCGCTGGGCGTAGATGGCCTGCACCTCGCGCTCGGTAGGCGATTCGCTGAGTTGCTTTTCCAGCGCGGCAATCTTGGGCAACTGCTGACCGTACACCAACGGGGCCAGCGGATTGCCCAACTGCTTGTACGCCAGCCACGACACCGGGATCAAAAACGCCAAAATCAAAATCACGTACTGCGCCACCTGGGTCCAGGTCACCGCGCGCATGCCACCCAGAAACGAGCACACCAGCACGCCGCCCAGCCCCAGCAGGATGCCGATTTCAAACTGCACCCCGGTCAGGCGCGAGGTAATCAGCCCCACCGCGTAAATCTGCGCCACCACATAGGTGAACGAGCACAGCACGGCCGCCCCGGCGGCAATCCAGCGCGGCCAGCGCCCGCCATAGCGCACGCCAAAAAAGTCCGGCACGGTATAGAGCTGCATGCGGCGCAGGCGCGGCGCAATCAGCAGCCCCACCAAACAAAAGCCACCGGTCCAACCCAGGATGTAAGCCAGCCCGCCCGGCTGGCCGTTGGAGCCGGAAAACCCGTTCAGGTACAAGCCCCCGGCCAGACTGACGAAAGAAGCAGCGCTCATCCAGTCGGCCGCTGTGGCCATACCGTTATAGATAGGCGGGATGCGCCGCCCGGCCACGTAGTATTCAGCGGGGTCGGAGGTTCGGCAGTAAATGCCGATGCTGGCATACAAGGCAAAAGTGGCAAACAAAAAGATGCCACCAATCCAATAGCGCGACAGCCCCCGGCTTTCGGCCCAGGCCATCAACCCCAAAAATGCCAGCAGGCAGGCCACGTACAGCCCGAAATTACGGTGCAGGCGACGGCGCGACGGCAGCACCTGGCCGGACTCGGCATCCGCACCATCATGGCGGCGCCGCCAGGCGTAGACCACCACAATCAGCAGGTAGCACAGCACCGCACCCTGGGCGCAAAACCAGTAATTCAACGGCCAGCCCGCCACCACCCAAGTCAGATCCCGCGCGAAAAACACCACCCCAAACGACAGCACTGCCCACAGCAGCAGCAACGTCATACGCAAGCGGGTAAAGGTGGGGGTGGTAACGGAGGGAGGGGCAAACACAGTCGGTCAGTCGTAAAGCAGAAAACCCCGGGGGCCGAAGCCCCCAGGGTTTTCTATCCTAGCCCAGTTGGGCCGAGGGGCGTATCCGCAACAGCCCTAGCCTGCCAGCTGCTTCCAGGTGGCCACCACGCTGTCGGGGTTCAGCGAAATCGACTCGATACCCTGGTCGGCCAGCCACTGGGCGAAGTCCGGGTGGTCGCTAGGACCTTGGCCGCAGATGCCTACGTACTTGCCTTGGGTTTTGCAGGCAGTAATGGCGCGGCTCAACAGGGCCTTGACGGCAGGGTCGCGCTCGTCGAAGTCGGCGGCCAGCAATTCCAGGCCGGAATCGCGGTCCAGGCCCAGGGTGAGCTGGGTCAGGTCGTTCGAGCCGATGGAGAAACCGTCGAAGTACTGCAAGAACTCGTCGGCCAGGATGGCGTTGCTCGGCACTTCGCACATCATGATGATCTTCAAGCCGTCCTGGCCGCGCTGTAGGCCGTGCTGGGCCAGCAACTGGGTGACCTTTTCGGCCTGGCCCAGGGTGCGCACAAACGGCACCATCACCTGCACATTGGTCAAGCCCATGTCCAGACGCACGCGGCGCAGGGCCGCGCATTCCATAGCAAAGGCTTCGCCAAAGTCGGCGCTGATGTAGCGCGCCGCACCCCGAAAACCCAGCATGGGGTTTTCTTCTTCGGGCTCGTAACGGCTGCCGCCGATCAGCTTGCGGTATTCGTTGGACTTGAAGTCCGACAGGCGCACGATGACCGGCTTGGGCCAGAACGCGGCGGCAATGGTGGCCACGCCTTCGGTGACCTTGTCCACGTAGAAAGCCCGTGGCGACGCATGGCCCCGCGCCACCGATTCAACGGCCTTTTTCAGGTCGCTGTCGATGTTCGGGTAGTCCAGGATGGCCTTGGGGTGCACGCCGATGTTGTTGTTGATGATGAACTCCAGACGGGCCAGGCCCACGCCCTGGTTGGGCAACTGGCAGAAGTCGAACGCCAGCTGGGGGTTGCCCACGTTCATCATGATTTTTGTCTTGATCTCGGGCATGGTGCCGCGCTCGACCTCGGTGACCTCGGTTTCCAGCAGGCCGTCGTAGATGAAGCCGGTGTCGCCCTCAGAGCAGCTTACGGTCACCAGGGTGCCGGTTTTCAAGACTTCGGTTGCGTTACCGCAGCCCACCACGGCGGGAATGCCGAGTTCGCGGGCAATGATGGCGGCATGGCAGGTGCGGCCACCACGGTTCGTCACGATGGCGCTGGCGCGCTTCATCACCGGCTCCCAGTTGGGGTCGGTCATGTCGGTAACCAGCACGTCGCCGGGCTGCACTTCGTCCATCTGGCTGATGTTGTGCACAAAGCGCACCGGGCCGGTGCCGATCTTCTGGCCAATCGCGCGGCCTTCGGCCAGCACATTGCTTTTGCCCTTGAGCTTGTAGCGCAGCTCGGCTTTGCCCTGCTGCTGGCTTTTCACCGTCTCGGGGCGGGCTTGCAGGATGTAGAGCAGGCCGTCGGTGCCGTCCTTGCCCCATTCGATATCCATCGGACGGCCGTAGTGGTCCTCGATCACCAGCGCGTAATGGGCCAGTAGCTCCACGTCGGCATCGGTCAGCGAATAGCGGTTGCGCTGCTCGGTGGGCACGTCAGTGGTTTTGACGAGTTGGCCGGTGGCGGCTTTCTCAGCCGGGGTGGTGAACTCCATCTGCACCATCTTGCTGCCGAGGTTGCGGCGGATGACGGCTTTTTTACCGGCTTTCAGCATCGGCTTGTGCACATAGAACTCGTCGGGGTTCACTGCGCCCTGCACCACGGTTTCGCCCAGGCCGTAGCTGGAGGTAATAAACACCACCTGGTCAAAGCCGGACTCGGTGTCGATGGTGAACATCACGCCCGCCGCGCCCAGGTCGGAGCGCACCATGCGCTGCACGCCCGCGCTCAGGGCGACGATGTCGTGGGCAAAGCCCTTGTGCACGCGGTAGCTGATGGCGCGGTCGTTGTACAGGCTGGCAAACACCTCTTTCATCTTGTGCAGCACGGCCTCGATGCCGACCACGTTCAAAAAGGTTTCTTGCTGGCCCGCGAAGGATGCGTCGGGCAAATCTTCGGCGGTGGCCGACGAGCGCACGGCAAAGGATGCCTCGGGGTTGCCTGCGCTCAACGCGGCGAAGGACTCGGTGATGGCGGCTTGCAGGTCGGCCGGGAAAGGCTGGGCTTCGACCATGCCGCGAATTTCGGCCCCGGCCACGGCCAGGGCGCGCACGTCTTCGGTGTCCAGCCGGGCTAGCCGGGCGCTGATCTTTTCGGCCAGGCCGTCGTGGGCCAGAAACTGGCGGAATGCGTGGGCCGTGGTGGCAAAGCCGGTGGGCACCCGCACCCCATTTGGTCCTTGGGTGGGCAGTTGCGAAATCATCTCGCCGAGGCTGGCGTTTTTGCCACCCACCGACTCGACGTCGTCCATTCTCAAGAGTTCAAAGGGTACGACCAGGGCGGTCGGACTGAAAAGTGCAGACATAGTAAAGCTCCGAAGGTTAAAACCGGGTCTGCGCGCCGTGGCCCTGGGCCGGGGGCGACGCTAAACATGCCTGCCGTGCGACGGTGTATTTGTTGTTGTGGGACGCAACGGGGCATGGTTTGAAAACGTAATGGGGGTCGAATGGTGATCCGAATGGCGCGATTGTAGAGAACTCAGCGTGCCAGCCACTGCGAGTTACCACCGCGTTACGGAAATGCAACGGGCCGGTTGCCAACAGCTCTGTCGGCACCGTAGAAAGAAAGACGTGGCATCGGCATGGATAGTACTTTTTTGATAGCACCTAGTGCACATAGAATAAGCGCCAACGGCCTATTTCTCGTATAAAAATATCCCGGCGTTTCCATGAAAATCACGTGCTACGATCCGCGCCTCGGGGACACAGCCACCCCATCCTGCTGAATAAACGGCACCCCTTCCAAGCGCAGGCCACCACTGGAAACCATGAACACTCCCGCCCCCGTCAGCTTCACCGAAGCCCTGAAATTCTGGTTCAAGCTGGGTTGCATCAGCTTTGGCGGCCCGGCCGGGCAGATTGCCATCATGCACCGCGAGCTGGTGGAGCAAAAGCGCTGGATCAGCGAGAAGCGCTTTCTGCACGCCCTGAACTTCTGCATGCTGCTGCCCGGCCCGGAAGCCCAGCAGCTGGCCACCTATATAGGCTGGCTGCTGCACCGCACCTGGGGTGGCATTGCGGCGGGGGCGCTGTTTGTGCTGCCTTCCCTGTTCATCTTGATTGGCCTGAGCTGGGTGTACGTGGCTTTTGGGGCCGTGCCGTGGGTGGCCGGGCTGCTGTATGGCATCAAGCCGGCCGTGGCGGCGCTGGTGGTGCAGGCGGTACACCGCATTGGCAGTAAAACATTGAAGAAACCGGCCACAGCGCCCGTTCTATGGGCGATAGCAGCTACTAGTTTTGTAGCAATTTATCTTTTCTCTGTGCCCTTTCCGGCTATTGTGTTGGGCGCGGCCCTGGTCGGCTGGCTGGGGGCGAAGTTCGCACCCGGGCAATTTACCGGTGGCGGCGGGCATGGTGCGGCCAAGGCCGACTACGGCCCGGCGTTGATCGACGACGACACGCCCACCCCGCCCCACGCACGCTTTCGCAAAACCCGCTTGTTCAAAGTGCTGGCTGTAGGCGCGGCGCTGTGGCTGCTGCCGATGTTCGCCTTGGTGGCCTGGAGCGGATGGGACTCGGCCTTGACGCAGATGGGCTGGTTCTTCACCAAGGCCGCGCTGCTGACCTTTGGCGGGGCCTACGCCGTGCTGCCCTATGTGTACCAGGGCGCCGTGGAGCAATTTGGCTGGCTGACAGGAACGCAGATGATCGACGGCTTGGCGCTGGGTGAAACCACGCCCGGCCCGCTGATCATGGTGGTGGCATTTGTGGGTTTTGTGGGCGGCTGGGGCCAGGCCGTGCTGGGGCCGGACGCACTGTTTCTGGGCGCAGCGCTGGCCGCCACAGTGGTGACATGGTTCACCTTTTTGCCGTCGTTCATCTTCATTTTGGCCGGTGGCCCGCTGGTGGAGAGCACCCACGGCAAGCTGCAATTCACCGCCCCGCTGACCGCCATCACCGCCGCTGTGGTGGGGGTAATTGCCAGTCTTGCTCTGTTTTTTATAGCTCATATTGCTTTTCCGACGGGCGCTAGCGGCACATTTCCCTCGAATATCGACTGGGCGGCGCTGTTGCTGGCGCTGGCGGCGGGCGTGGCCTTGATGCGCTTCAAGGTGGGTGTGATCCGGGTGATCGTGCTGTGCGCACTGGCCGGGTGGGCGCTGCGTAGCTTGGCCTGAAGCGGGCAAAAAAAATCCTTCTTGTCGGTGACAAGAAGGATTTTTTAGTTTGGTTGCGCGAGTAGGATTTGAACCTACGACCTTTGGGTTATGAGCCCAACGAGCTACCAGGCTGCTCCATCGCGCGGTATCTGGAGGGCTGACTATAGCACCCAAAGCGTGCATTTTTTGCAGTGCAGCAAAATTCAGCCCAACCACCGCCCCGACTCTGGGCACACACGGGCCGGTGCGCCGTTCACCCAGACCTGCTCGGTGTCTAGTTGCGACGCGCACGCGGGGTCGGTGTCGAAGGTAATCCCCAGTGCGCGCACCACACCCGCGTGCGCAATGGGCAACTCCCAGGTCAGAAACAGCTGGGTGCGGTCCCGCTCGGGCGGGAAGTCGGTTCCGTCGAATCCGGCGCGGCGGCGGTCGATCACGGCGTGGGGCTGCGCCGTATCGAAGACCAGCACCGTCCCCGGGGTCAGGGGAATGCGCT
Organism: Rhodoferax sp. LB1P47; assembly: GCF_056521445.1. NCBI lineage: Bacteria > Pseudomonadati > Pseudomonadota > Betaproteobacteria > Burkholderiales > Comamonadaceae > Rhodoferax > Rhodoferax sp. LB1P47. Next base: position 13,126 of record NZ_JBWMAU010000022.1, read on the forward strand.
GGCCGGTGCCGGGGAAATGCACGTCCAGCCCCCGGTCTGGGCTCAGAAACAAATTGCAAAAAGCCGCCCCGCCATACTGCGCGCCGTCATGGTGGTAGTGCGCGCCCCGGCAGGCCATCAGGGCCACGTCGCTGGTCGCCAGCACATCCGGCAGACCGCACGCGCCCAGCCAATCGGCCACCGCCTGCACGCAGTGTTTGTAGTCTGGCCAACGCATTCGGGCCCGGGGCAAAGACAAAGCCTCGACATCGCCGGGCTCCAGGGCCATCTCCCGGGCGCAATCGGCCACCAGCCGGGCGGGCAGCGCGGGCACATCAACCCGGCCAGACAGCACCACGCCACCCACGCTGCGGCTGCGCAAATCGCCACCACACCAAAAATAGGATGTCAGGCGGTCTGGCGCAGGGGGCAGTGGCAGGAGGGGCATGGGCCGCAGTGTAGCCAGACGGGTGTGCACAAATATGATTTTGATAGCTACCAGTGCATATAGCACCTGCGCTACAAGCCTATTTGGCACCAAATTTCATGCACCGAAACAACCGCCAGTGTGGGCTGGCGCACAGACCTAGAACCTGGCATCTCTTAATATGGCTAGGGCAAAAACGCATTCCCTCCACAGGAGCCTTTGATGAAAACCACCGGTGGTCTGACGCCAGCCGAAGCCCGGCAGCGCCTGGCGCAAGACGGCCCCAACGCCCTCCCCGTGTCCCAGCCGCGCAGCGTGCTGCGGCTGGTGGGCGACGTGGTGGCCGAGCCCATGTTTTTGCTGCTGGTGGCCTGCGGCGCGCTGTACATGGTGCTGGGCAACCGGCAAGAGGCGCTGATGCTGCTGGGCTTTGTGTTTGTGGTGATGGGCATCACCTTTGTGCAGCAGCGCCGCACCGAGCGCTCGCTGGAGGCGCTGCGCGACCTGTCCAGCCCGCTGGCCCTGGTGCTGCGCGGCGGGCAGACCCAGAAAATCCCCGCCCGCGAACTGGTGTGTGGCGACACCGTGTTGCTGGCCGAGGGCGACCGCGTGCCCGCCGACCTGGAGCTCACCCACACCGCCAACCTGGCACTGGACGAATCCCTGCTCACCGGCGAATCCGTGCCGGTGCAAAAACAGGCCGGTGGTGCGGTGGCGGCGCTTGCCTTCTCCGGCACGCTGGTCACCCAGGGCAGCGGGCAGGGCCGCGTGGTGGCCACGGGCGAGCGCAGCGCGCTGGGCCGCATCGGCCAGTCGCTGCAAGGCATCGCCCTGGAGGCCACGCCGATCCAGCGCGAAACGAAACGGGTCGTCAAAACCGTTGCGCTGGTGGGGCTGGTGCTGGCCGCCGCGCTGACTGTGGCCTACGGGCTGCTGCGCGGTGACTGGCTGGCCGGGTTGCTGGCCGGGTTGACGCTGGCGATGGCCATCCTGCCGGAAGAGTTGCCCGTCATCCTGACGCTGTTTCTGGGCCTGGGGGCCTGGCGTTTGTCGCGCCAAAAGGTGCTGGCCCGCAGCATCCCCGCCGTGGAGTTGCTGGGGGCCACCACCGTGCTGTGCGTTGACAAAACCGGCACCTTGACGGCCAACCGCATGGCGGTGCGGCGGCTGTGGTCGGGCACGGCGACGTATGACAGCCTGCAAGCGGGCGCTGCCCCGCTGGCCGAGGCGCTGCACGGCGTGCTGGAATACGCCGTGCTGGCCAGCCACCGCCGCACCTTCGACCCGATGGAGACCGCCATCGTCGCGGCGGGCGCGCAACTGCTGGCCAATACCGAGCATCTGCACACCAACTGGGCGCTGATCGAAGACTACCCCCTGTCGCCCGCCATGCTGGCCATGTCGCGCGTCTGGCAGTCGCCCGACCAGCAGGCCTACCTGATTGCGGCCAAGGGCGCGCCCGAAGCCATCGTTGACCTGTGCCACCTGCCCAGCGACCAGCGCGAACACATCGCCAGCCAGGTGGCGGCTATGGCGGCCGACGGCCTGCGCGTGCTGGGCGTGGCCAGTGCCCGGTTTGCCGCCCCGCCGCTGCCGGGCAACCAGCACGATTTCGACTTCGTCTTTCTCGGTCTGGTGGGGCTGGAAGACCCGCTGCGCCCCGACGTGCCCGCCGCCATTGCCGCCTGCCAGGCCGCAGGCATCCGCGTGGTGATGATGACTGGCGACCACCCCGCCACCGCCCTGGCCATCGCCCGCCAGGCCGGGCTGGCCACCGATGCCCCGCCCATGCCCGGGCTGGAGCTGGCCGAACTCAGCGACACCGCTCTGCAAGAACGCCTGGCCACCACCCAGGTGTTTTGCCGCGTGCAGCCCGAGCACAAACTGCGCCTGGTGCAGGCCTTTCGCGCACGCGGCGACGTGGTGGCCATGACCGGCGACGGCGTGAACGACGCGCCCGCCCTCAAGGCCGCCCATATCGGCGTGGCGATGGGTGCGCACGGCACCGAAGTGGCCCGCCAGGCAGCCGACCTGGTGCTGCTGAACGACGACTTCGCCTCCATCGTCACCGCAGTGCGCTATGGCCGCCGCGTGTTTGCCAACCTGCGCAAGGCCATCGTATTTGTGGTGGGCGTACACGTGCCCATCGTCGGCCTGTCGCTGGTGCCGGTGCTGCTGGGCTGGCCACCGCTGCTGATGCCGGTGCACATCTTGTTTTTGCAGCTCATCATCGACCCGGCCTGCTCGGTGGTTTTCGAGGCCGAGCCGCTGGAGGCCGATGCCATGACCGTGCCGCCCCGCCCCGCCGATGCCCACCTGTTCGACCACAGCGTGCTGACGCGGGGACTATGGCAAGGCTGCGGCCTGCTGGCGCTGCTGCTGGGCGTATACGCCGGGGCGCGGGCCATCGCGAAATCTGACGACATGGCCCGCGCGATGGTGTTCACCGTGCTGGTGCTGGCCAACCTGGGCCTGATCTACGCCAACCGCAGCTGGACCCGCCCGTCCTGGCGCAAGGGTGCTGCCCGCAACCGCTACTTCGGCTGGATCACCGCCGCCACCGTGCTGCTGCTGGGGTGCGTGCTGGGCTTTGCGCCGGTGAGCCGCCTGTTTGCGTTTGAATTGCCTACGCCGGGGATGCTGCTGGCGGCGGTCGGGCTGGCCTTGGTGGGGCTGCTGTGGTTTGAGGGGGTGAAGTGGGCGCTGAGGTGCAAGGGGGAGTGAGTCTGCCTAAGGCAAAATTCTGCCCAAAAGGAATGGCACATGGACATCTGGCTCATCCACTGCGACGGCAGCGCCATTCCCAACCCGGGCCGCATGGGCCTGGGTGCCGTGTGGACCGCGCCCGACGGCAGGCACCACACGCTGTCGCAGGCAGCGCCAGGCACCGGCTGCAACAACGAGGCAGAAGTGCGGGCGCTGATTGCGGCTTTGCAGGCACTGCAAATGCAGGGGGCGGATGGTTTGCGGGTGCACTGCGACAACAGCGTGGTGGTGGAGCAAGTCAGCAGCAGTACCGCCAAACCCATTGCCCGATTAGCAGACTTGTTCGACGAGGCGCGGGCCTTGCTGGCATCGTTTGCCGATGCGCGACTGGTGTGGATACCGGGGCACCGTAACGGGGAGGCGGATGCGCTGGCGCGGGCGGCTTTGGGCGTTTTGGCGCCGCGCGTGGTCAAAGTCCACAAAAAACGGCGCTAAGGCTCAATGCCCCGCTGTTTTGGAGAACACGTTGACCACCACTACCCCGGCGATGATCAGCCCCATGCCGGCGATGGCGGGCAGGTCTAGGCTTTGGCCGAACCACCACCAGCCCACCAGAGAGATCAGCACCACGCCGGTACCCGCCCAGATGGCGTAGGCCACGCCGGTGGGGATGGTGCGCAGGGTCAGCGACAGGAAAAAAAACGCGGTGGCGTAGCCCAACACCGTCACCACACTGGGCCACAGGCGGGTGAAGCTGTCGGAGCTTTTGAGGAAGCTGGTGGCCACCACTTCGGCGACGATGGCAATGAAGAGGTAGAAGTAGGCGGTGGACATGGTGGGTGGTGTGCTTAATGCACCAGTCTGGCCCAGGTCAGCCGGGAGCACGCCCACAGGTGCGACGGCTTATGGCTGTGGCGCGACATGGGCCCAAGTGTTTACTATGCTTTTTATAGCTGCTTGCGCATATGGAATATGCGCTGATGGCTGTTTTTATATAAATCGAGGTTCGACCCCCACCCCAACCCTCCCCCGGGAGGGGAGGGAGTCAGTCAGTAGATGCGTGCGCCGGTCTTGCGGTCAAACAGCAGCGCCAGCCGGGTCTGGAACCGGGCATCGAAGGCCTGGCCCATGCGCAGGCCCCGGCCGTGCTCGGTTTTGATGACCAGCAGGCTGCCGGATGCCGCGCGGGCGTAGGCAAAGGTTTCGCCGCCCAGGTGCTCCAGCATGTCGATAGTGAGCTGTAGGTGGCCATCGCCGTCCTCGCGGAAATGCTCGGGGCGTACGCCTACCGTGACCTCGGCACCAGTGGCGGGCACCGCACCGGTGAACGGGATGGACACCACCATGCCACCGAAGCCTGGCAACTCAATGTGGCAGAGCGCGCCATCGGCACCGCGCACCACACCGTCCAGAAAGTTCATCTTCGGCGAGCCGATAAAGCCCGCCACGAAGGTGTTGGCCGGGTTGTCGTACACCTCTAGCGGCGCGCCCACCTGCTCGACCTGGCCTGCGCGCAGCACCACGATTTTGTCGGCCAGGGTCATGGCTTCGACCTGGTCGTGGGTGACGTAGATGATGGTGGAGCCCAGTTCGCGGTGCAGCCGGGCGATTTCGATGCGCATGTGCACGCGCAGCTCGGCATCCAGGTTGGACAGGGGCTCGTCGAACAAAAACACCTGGGGGTCGCGCACGATGGCGCGGCCAATCGCCACCCGCTGGCGCTGGCCGCCGGACAAGGCTTTGGGCTTGCGGTCCATCAACGGCTCCAGGCCCAGAATCTTGGCGGCCGCATCCACCTTGGCGGCAACCTCGTTTTTAGAGGCTCCGGCAAAGCGCAGGGCAAAGCCCATGTTGTCGCGCACCGTCATGTGCGGGTACAGCGCATACGACTGGAACACCATGGCGATGCCGCGCTTGGACGGGTCTACGTCGTTGACGCGCAGGCCGCCAATCTCCAGGTCGCCACTGGTGATGTCTTCCAGGCCCGCCACCATGCGCAGCAGGGTGGATTTGCCGCAGCCGGACGGGCCGACGAAGACGACGAATTCGCCCTTGTTGATCTCCAGGTCCACGCCCCGGATCACGTCGGTGTTGCCGAAGGATTTGGTGATTTGGGTGAGTTTGACGTCGGCCATTTCTCGCTCCTTACGCCGCTGTGAGCATCAAAACCTGGCGGCCCAACCGCCGGGTGGACACCACCACCTGGGTATCGGCGTGCGCCCCGGTGCTCTCCACCCAGAAGCCCGCCACACCGCCTTTGAACAGGATGAGTTCCGGCCCTAGCAGCTTGGCACCACCGGTCACTTCCACCGCCACCACGTCGTCTAAAAAGGGCAGCACGCGGCCACACTGGTCGAGGGCGCGCACGATAAAGCGCACCGCATCTTTTTCGCCCGCCAGCAACGTGGTGCTGTCGGCCACCACTTCCAGCGTGGTGGGCAAGGGGTTGCCACTGAGCGTGACACTGGCCACGGCCTGGCCATCCACAAAGCCGGTGAGGGTGCAGTCCAGCCACTGCATGCCCCAGGCCCCCACCTCGGCCATGTCCACCTGGCGGCTGTCGATGGTGACGGGGGCATACGGCAGGTGCGGGTACTTGGCGCGGTCGGGCTCGGCGCGCTTCACGGGGAAGTTGCCGAATTGAAATTCGAGGTAGTCGCAGTTGGTCAGCACCAGCAGGGGCAGCACCTCGCAGCGGTCTTTTTCGCCACGCGCCCAGTAGGTTACGGGCTCCAGCACCACCTGCTGTTGCGGCGGGCACTGGCTGGCGTAGACGGCGGCGGCAAACTTGGGCGCACGAAAGATGTCCATCACGCCGTGGTGGCAGATGCGGTCGCCCGCGCCGAAGTCTTTGTGGGTGTTGTAGTCGAACATGCACCAGCCGATGGCCCCGGCAATCTGCGGGTTGGCGTAGGCGGCGTTTAGCACCTCCAGGTGGCGGGTGGCGTGCTCGGCCTGGCGGTCTTCGGGGTCGATGCGCTTGGTGGGGTACATGTGGCCGTTGAACTCGGTCACCAGATACGGCACGTCATGGGCCAGGCCGGTCACGTCGCGGGTCTGGCGCAGCGGCGCGGGCGTGCGGCCGGGCAGCCAGTCGTCTGGGGCAATGTGGAAGAAGTCGTTCATGGTGTACACGTCTTCCAGCAGCTCGCTGTCTTCAATACAGCGCACGCCGCCGGTTTGGCGGGTGGTGTCCAGGGCGCGGGCCATGGCGTTGGTGCGGGCAAAAAAGTCGTGGTCGTCGCGGGATTCGTTGATGCGCACGCCCCACAGGATGATGCTGGGGTGGTTCCAGTCGCGCTGCACCATGCGGCGCACGTTCTCGACCGACTCGTCTTGCCAGACCGCACCGCCAATGTGCTGCCAGCCGGGAATCTCTTCAAACACCAGCAGTCCGATTTCGTCGCAGCGGTCCAGAAAATACGGCGACTGCGGGTAGTGCGAGGTGCGCGCCAAGTTGCAGTGCAGCTCGTTTTTGAGGATGTCGGCATCCAGCGCTTGCGCCCGGCGGCCCATCGCGTAGCCCACGTAAGGGTAGGACTGGTGGCGGTTCAGGCCGCAAATTTTCAGCAGCTGGCCGTTCAGGCGGAAACCGTCTGTCGCAAAACGCGCGGTACGAAAGCCGAAGCGGGCCTCCAGCGTGTCTTGGCCGTCTTGGGTGTCAATGTGCAGGGCCACGCGGTAGAGCTGGGGCGAGTCGAGTTCCCACAGCGCCAGACCGGCCAGACCACTGAACGCCACGCGCAGCGTGTCGCCCGCAAAGTCCACCGTCTGCTGGTGCAGAACCGTGCCGTCCAGCGCGCACAGTTCGGCCCGCGCCGTGCCGACCAGCGCCACGCCGCGTGGGTTGGCCAGGGTGGCTATTACCGTGACCGATTTGGCATCACTGAGCTCCAAGGCGGTCTCAATCTTGATGCGGGCAATCGACACCGCGTCGGTCACCTTGAGCCACACGTCGCGGTAGATGCCGGCGTAGGTCAGGTAGTCGATCTGGCCGCCGAAGGGCGGGATGTCGGGGTTTTCGCTGCCGTCGATCTTGACGGTGACGAGGTTCTCGCCCTCTTGCAGCAGCCCGGTCAGCCGCGCCTCAAAAGGCGTGTAGCCGTCGGCATGCTGCGCGACCTGCTGGCCGTTGACCCAGACCACCGTGTTGGCCATAGCGCCGTCGAACACCAAGGCCACTTCCTGGCCCTGGAAGGCGGGCTGCCAAGGCAGATTGAGCTGGTAGGCAAACTCTTTCTGAAAGCTTTTTTCGTCAAAATAATTCATCTCCAGATCGACCGCGTTGTGCGGCAGGCGCACGGTTTCGCCGGCCGTGGCATTCGCGATCAAATCCTGCGAAAAATCTACATGGAAAATCCAACCGTCATTTATTTTTTGAACCGAACGCATTTTTAAACCTTATTTAACTGAACCCAGCATGCCTTCAACAAACTGGCGTTGCATGGCAAAGAAAACCGCCAGTGTGGGCAAGGTCGCCATAATCGTGGCAACCATGATCACACCAAAATCGGGCGTATACGAAGAACCTAATGAAGACAAAACCAGGGTAATAGTTTTCAGCTCGCTCGACTGCAACACAATCAGCGGCCACAAGAAACTATTCCAGGTGGCCATAAACACAATAATAAAAGCGGCGGCATAGGTGGAGCGCATCACTGGTACATACACAAACAAGAATATCTGCCACTCCTTCAGGCCATCGACCCGCGCCGCATCGCGCAGCTCTGGGGGAAACGCCTTGGTGTTTTGCCGAAAGTAAAACACCATGTAGGCCGAGGCGATGGTGGGCAGAATCACCGCCATGTGGGTGTCCAGCAGGTCGAACGAGGCCAGCAAAATGAACAGCGGAATCATCAGCGTGGCAAAGGGCACCATCATCGACACCAAAATGCCCTGGTAAAACCGCTCGCGGGTGGGTGATTTAAAAACCTCGAACCCATAACCGGCCAGGGACGATACCAATAACGTCAACACCGAACCCAGCACGGCGATTTTGGCGGAATTCCAGAATATCTGCCCTACATCGAACAGCGCGGCGAATTTTTGGTAATTTTCAAATATAGCTGTACCAAAAGTTAATTTACCCTTGGTAATGTCATTACTCTCGTTGGTGGCGCTAATCAGCATCCACACAAATGGAAATATCGACAAAAATGCCATCGACCATAAAAACAGGTAAATGCAGGCCATGCGGATTTTTTCAAAGGACATATGCATGACTCCTGTTACTCTTTTTCCCGCGCCACATAAAACTGGAAGAACGCCAATATCGCCACCAGCACCACAATCACATACGACACCGTGGCCGCGTAGCCAAAGTTGGGAACAAATTTGAACGACAGGTTGTAGATGTAGAGCGACAGGGTGAGCGTGCTGTCGGCCGGGCCGCCGTTGGTGATGTTCATGGCCTCGTCAAACATTTGCAGCGTGCCAATGGTGGAGGTGACGGTGGTGAACAAGATCACCGGTTTCAGCACCGGAATGGTGATGGACAAAAACCGCCGCGTGGCCGATATGCCGTCGATGCGGGCGGCCTCGTAGATGGACTTGTCTACGTTTTGCATGGCCGCTAGGTAGAAGATCATGTTGTAGCCGGTCCAGCGCCAGGTGATGGCGGCAATCACCACCACCCGGGCCCAGAACGGGTCGGTCAACCAGGGCACGGGCTGGTCGATGATGCCCACCTGCAACAGCGTGGCGTTGACCAGACCGTCGTAAGAAAACATGCTCTTGAACAGCACCGAGTACGCCACCAGCGAGGTCACGCAGGGCAAGAACACAGCGGTGCGCAGCAGCCCCCGAAAGCGCAGATTCGGCATGTTCAGGCATGAGGCCATCACCAGCGCCAGCACGATCATGATGGGCACCTGCACGATGAGAAAAATGAAGGTATTGGTCAGCGCCCGCAGAAACATCGGGTCGCCCAGCAGCCGCTCCACATTGCCCAGCCCGATAAACCGCACCATGCTGCCCTGCCCCGCGTGCAGCGACATCCACAGCGATTTGCCAATCGGGTAGACCATGAAGGTGGCGATCAGCAGCAGCGCCGCCGACACAAACGCCCACCCATTGATATCAAAGAAGCGGTGCCTGTTTGCTTGCCGCATAAAAACTCCTGTAGACAAAAGCGACGAGGGCGACCCGATGGCCGCCCCCTATGCACCTCGCCGGGTTACTTCACTTGCGCGGCGAGTTGCTGCTGGATCTTGTCCAAGAGCTGGTCTACCGGCACGCCATTGGCCAGGGCGGGCAGTTGGGCCGACACAGCGGCATCGCCTTCGTAGGTGAACATGCCGTAGTTAACGCTGGGCACTTTTTCCAGCCAGTCGCTAAAGCGCAGCCACACCTGGGCACCGCCGAAGAACGGGTCGGCCTCGCTATAGGCCTTGCCCGCGCGGGAGGCCATCAGCGTGCCCACCGCGCCGCGCGAGGTCAGGATGCTTTGGTAGAAGTCCACGTCTTTGGCAAACACTTCATTCAAGAATTCGGCCGCCATGGCCTTTTCTTTGCCGCCCGCCAACACGTACCAGCTGGAGCCGCCCAGATTGGACGCATGGGTGGCACCCGCCACGTTCAGCTTGGGCGTGGGGGCCACGGCCCACAGGCCGGACTGGCTCTTTTCGGACTTGACCGCGCCGGTGATCCACACGCCGGTGGTGATGCTGGCCACGTCGCCCTTGTTCACCGCACCCACGTACTCGGCCCAGTTGGATACCGGCTTGACGATGCCGGACTTGAACAGCTTGGCCTGCACTTCCATAGCGGCCTTGAGGGCGGGGTTGCCCTTGATGTCAAGCTTGCCGTCTTTGTCGAAGTACCAGCGCCCGGCGGACTGCATCATTACGCGGATCAGGCCGTTGTCATTGGGGTCGATGCCCAGCATCTTTTTGCCGGTAACGGCCATCACCTTGCTACCGATCTCGATGTAGCGGTCCCAGGTGATGTTCTCCATGTCTTTCTCGGTAAAGCCAGCCTTGGCCAGCAAGTCCTTGCGGTAGTACATGCCGGTGACGCCCGAGTCAAAGGGCAGGCCGTAGGTTTTGCCGTCCACCGTCATCAGGTCCACCTTGTACTTGGCAAACCCGGCGTAGTTGACCTTGCCCGACAGGGGCTCGAACGAGCCGGGGAACGAGCGCAGGTATTTTTGTGCGTTGTAGTCTTCTACCAGCACGATGTCGGGCAGCGACTTGGTGACCCCCGAGGCCAGCGTGGTTTGCAGCTTTTGCTCCAGGTCGGCCTTGCTCATATCGACGATTTTGAAGGTGGCGTCGGGGTGCTTGGCGGTGTAGCGGGCGGCGGCATCTTTCATGATGGCGATGTTGAAGTTGGGGTCCCAGGCCCAGATGGTCACTTCCTTGGCCGATACCGTGGCGGCGGTCATCAGACCCATTGAGGCCAAAGCCAAAGCGGCCGCAGCCGAGGTGGTTTTACGTTGCGCAAAATGCATGGTGTTCTTTCGTCTCTTTGGAATAGTGCCTATGCCGCCACACCCCTTGGAGGGGGTTGTGGGTGGATGGCAAGGTGCAGATCACCGGGTCTAAGCCGCTGACCTTCATTAATATTACAAATAAACGCAGAGAAGTAGACCGGGGAATACCCTGTACCGCGAATTCTTCTCCTAAAGAAGGATGAAGCGCGCGCCCTTCATGCGCATTAGCCCCGCTACCGCCGCCCCAATCATCGTATTTTTTAAACAGTCGACGAAAAAATGCACGCCCAAACGAACCAGTCTGGGCGTGCATTAGGCGCACTAACGCAGCGAAGCTATCGTCTAAGCGAAGTCACCAGCCTCTTCAGGACCGGTCCACTCGATAGGGTTTTGCGTGCACAGACGCTCTGCGCCCTCGCTGCAGCCAATCGCATCGGCCACCCGGTGCGGGTATTCCGCCACCATGCTGGGGACATCCAGGTCCAGCTCGTGCGCGCGCCCGCCCCAGGATGCCAGGTACAAAATACCGGCGAGGGTATCGGCCTCGACATCCTCCTCCGGGTTTGAATGGTGCTGTATGGCATCCACAATTTCCTGTGGAAAGCGCCATTTAGCAGCAAACGCAGCCCCCACATCGGCATACGAATAACCCAAGTCCGCCACCTGGTTGGCATGGCGATTGCTGTCCGATGAGAAGTTAGCCTGCATGCAGGGCTGGTCGGGCATGGCCATCTTCATCACCAAATCGCCCACTCCGTGCAGCAACCCGGCAGTAAACGCCAGGCCTTTGTCTTGCCGCATCGAATCCGCCAGCGACTGGGCAATTTTGGCCACGTCCAGGCTGTGTCGCCAAAACTCGGGCATATCGACACCGGGCACCACCCGAAACGCCCCGCCCACCGCCGCCGCGCTGACCAACTGCTTGGTGGCCTTCAGGCCCAGCAGCGGAATGGCCGCCTCCATCGTGCCGATGCGGCCACCACTGCCGAAGCGGGCCGAGTTGAGCAGCCGCAGCACGCGCACCGTGAGCCCCATTTCGCCCGACACCAGCGCGGTGATCTCGCGGATATTTGGTTCGGGCTTTTGGAACTCGCCAAAGATGAGCGCCACCGTCACCGGCAGGGACGGAATCAAGGTATCGGATGCAACCAGTTGTTCAAATTTCATGGGAGTCTTCTCGGTTAATTCTTCGTTAATGGCCTGCTGGCGGGGCTTGCGATTCAGCGTACTAAAGGTATCTCAATATAGTCTCTTTCGCGTTCCGCGAACGCCCCTGCAAGCCCCAAGTACGCCACTGGGCGATACCGGGGGAATGCCGCAAACTGAAACTTATTTGATAGCAGCCACCGCAGGTAGACCCTGCACTAAAGGCCGATTTAACCCCAAGCATTGGCGGATTGTGGACACGTGCAGTACATTGGCAACCATGCCCACCTTCCCGCCCTCGCCCCTCACCCTGCCGCTCGCCGACCTGCCCGCCTGGACGCGTTACTGCGTGGCGACTGAGATTCCCGTGCTGGCACAAACCGCCCGGGCCCTGGAAACCTTGCGCGGCATCGAAGACGACGTGGATGCCGCCATGCTGGCCAAAATTATCCAAAACGACCCCCTGATGTCCATCAAGGTCATGGCCCTGGTGGCCAGCAAACGCCGCCCCACCGACTCCAGCAAAACCGAAACCATCACCGGTGCACTGGTGATGCTGGGGATTGCCCCGTTCTTTCGCCACTTTGGCCCGCAGCCCACGCTGGAGGACCACCTGGCCAGCCAACCACTGGCCTTGGAAGCTCTGCGCGAACTGTTCCTGCGGGCCGAACGCGCCCGGCTGTTTGCGCTGGGCTTTGCCGTACACCGCGCCGATATGGATGTAGACGTGATCCTGCACGCCGCTTTTCTGCATGATTTTGCCGAGATGCTGCTGTGGTGCCATGCCCCGGAGCTGGCACTGTCGATCCAGGCGGCACAGCGCGCCGACCCCACGCTGCGCAGCGCAGCGGTCCAGCAAACAGTGCTGAACATCGAGCTGGACGACCTGGCCCAAGAGCTCATGCGGCACTGGCACCTGCCCGCCTTGCTGGTCCGCATCAGCGATACCCGCAATGCCGACCAGGCCAATGTGCTCAATGTGGTGCTGGCCGTGCGCGTGGCCCGCCACACCATGCACGGCTGGGACAACCCCGCGCTGCCCGACGATGTAGACGCCATCGCCGAATTACTGAACGCCACACCCCGGATTGCGCTGGCCTATCTGCACAAGATCGTTGCCGATTTGTAATTGACGGCAGGATTTAAAGCTATTAAATTAATAGCTACTAGCGCATATGCAATATGCGCCAGAGCCCTTTTTTTTATAAATACCAGCTACGCCACCGTGCTGTTTGGCGTGGTCGTCTGGTACGGCAGCTCCAGCATGTAGGCCAGCGCAATGAACAAACTTTGCGCCAGCCCCATCGTGCTGTTCAGCGATCTAAAGCCGAAGGTCGAGTTGTCTTGCACCACCAGCGCCACCTGGGCCAGCTTGGCCAGCGGACTCATGCGACTGTCGGTAATGGCGATCAGGCGGGCACCGCGCTCTACCGCCATTTTGGCCACGGCAATCGTCTCGTCGGCGTAGGGGGCGAACGAGATCACCAGCATCACGTCGTCTTTGCGCACCGAGCGCATTTGGCCCAGGTGCATGCTGCCCAGCGCCGACACCAGGCCGATGCGTTTGTCGGTGTGCTGCAAGGCGTAATCCAGGTACACCGCTACCGGAAACGAGCGGCGGGACGCGGCAATCCAGATGCTGTCGGCAGCGGCCAGAAGGTCTACGGCTTTCTTGAAGGTGGGGCCGTGCAGGCTGCTTTGCAGCTCTTGCATACCGGCAATGCTGCCGGCCATAAATTCGTGGGCGATCTCCACACTAGACAGGCTGCCCGCGCCGGACTCGATCACATCGCGGATGCGGGTTTTGTAGTTGCGTGCCGGGGCCAGCTGGCGCGACAGGCCCTCGCGGAAGATGGCCTGCATTTCCGAAAAACCCGTAAACCCGAAGTGCTTGGCAAACCGCACCACCGCCGAGGGCTGCACCCCGCACTGCGAGGCCACCTGCTGGATGCCGTCCAGCCCGATGTGGTGACGGTTGAGCTCCACGTGGCGGGCGATTACCTTGAGCTGCTTGCTCAGGGCCTCGTATTCGCCGGTGATGCGCTTGATCAGCTGGTCAACGCTGAGCTGCTGGACCTTGTCAACGGCCATAAACGCCTTCGTGTAAAAATATTTTCATTATTAATTTTAAATAGAAATTTTCTGTTATTTTTGGGCGTGCGTTCGTATAATTATTTTCTATTTTCACGCGGTAACCCCCCATGCAAACCCCCGATAGTACGTCCCACGCCCCTATGGTTATCGTCGGCGCAGGCCATTGCGGTGGCCGTGCTGCCATGGCGCTGCGCAGCGCGGGCTGGCAAGGCGGCATCCACCTGGTGGGCGACGAGCCGCACCCCCCGTACGAGCGCCCGCCCCTGTCCAAAGGCCTGCTCACCGGCGACACCAGCGCCGCCGCCTGCACCCTGCTCGCCGATGCCGACCTGCTGAATGCACGCATTACCCGCCATGTCACGCGGGTGACAGCCATCGACGCAACGGCCCGCCGCATCACCCTGTCCAACGGCCAGACCCTGGCCTACCAGTCGCTGCTGCTGGCCACCGGCGGCCAGGTGCGCACGCTGACCATACCCGGCGGTGACCTGCCCGAAGTGTTTACCCTGCGCAACCTGGGCGATGCAGCCGCGCTGGCCCCGCGCCTGACCCCGGGCCAACGCCTGCTGGTGGTGGGCGGCGGCTTCATCGGGCTGGAGGTGGCCGCGTCCGCCCGCACGCTGGGCTGCGAGGTCACGGTGGTCGAGGGCGCACCGCGCCTGATGGGCCGCGCCGTGCCCGAGCCAGTGGCCGAGCGCGCGCTGGCCCTGCACCGCGCCCAAGGCGTGCGCGTGCTGCTGGGGGCCAGCCCGCAGAGCATTAACCGCACCGCCACCGGGCTGCGCATGGACCTGGCCGACGGCAGCAGTGTGGAGGCCGACACCGTGCTGGCCGGTATTGGCATCGTGCCCGACCTGGCCCTGCCCCAGGCCGCCGGGCTGGCCGTGGGGCGCGGCGTGCAGGTCAACGCGCAACTGCAAACCAGCGCAGCGGGCATTTTTTCGGCGGGAGATGTGGCCGAATTTCCCAGCGTGCTGTCGGGCCAGCTGGTGCGGCAAGAAACCTGGCACAACGCCGAAACCCAGGCCGCCATTGCCGCGCAGAACATGCTGGGCGGCATTAACGGTGCGTTGGCCGCGTACACCACCCTGCCCTGGTTCTGGTCCGACCAGTACGACCACCAGTTGCAGGTGATGGGCGAGCCCGCCCTGGCCGCCAGCTGCGCCACCCGCACGCTAGACGAGGATGGTGGCATGGTCATCTTCTACCTGGACGCAGCCAACCGCCTGGTCGGCGCCTGTGGCTGGGGCCAAACCAGCCGCGTCGCCAAAGAACTGAAACTGGCCCGCACCCTGGTGGAAAGACGCACCACCGCCAGCGCCGACGTTCTCAGCGATCCCGCCACCAAACTCAAGAGCCTGCTCAAGCCATGACCGCTAATTTGCCCATCGGCATCAACATGGACGGTGTGCTGCACCACGACGGCCTGCCCACACCCGATGCTGCAACCCGCTTTGCCTGGATACGTGACAGCGGTGCGTTTGACTACATCGAAAAAAACCACAACCCCGCCGAAGACTTTGCGCCCTACTTCGATCTGGTGCAGGAATACGGCGTGCCGATTGGCGTGTTCGGCGGCATCTTCTGCGCCGGGCGGGATGAGGCACGCATGCGCTGGTGCGTGGCCACAGGCGGCCAACTGGGGGCCAAGGTATTCAACATGCAACTGTTCGCCCGGCGGGCCAATGGCGCGGCCATCACCGACCAGCAGGTGGCCGACTTCTTTCTGGATGCCATGGACCACGGCGCACCGGTCGGCTGCCTGCCCAGCCTGGAAGTGCACGTGGACATGTGGAGCGAAGAGTTTGCCCGTGTGGAGCGCGTGGCCGAGCTGCTGGCGCGCCGCCACGCCCCGCTGCGCATCACGCTGGACCATTCGCACCTGGTCTTCAAGATGGACCACCCTCACGAGCTGGCTCTGAGCGGCCTGACCGATGCGGACAGCCGGAACATCCTGCCCGCCTTCTACCGCCAATGGCTGGCCGAGGGCTGGGTGGCCCACGCCCACACCCGCAGCGTGGCGCCCGGCGTGCCGCACAACAAAGCCATGGAGCGCCAACCCGGCCAGCCCGGCCGCGCCATCCAGTACCCGTTCATCCAGCCCCCGGCGGGCACGTTCCACAGCGACTGGGATGCGCACAAGCTGGAGCCCTGGAAGCAGGCCGTGCGCGAGCTGCTGGCGGCCATGCACGCCCAACCGGCCAGCACGCCGCAGCGCATCAGCTGCGAATTCATCCCGTTTGCAGACTATGGCGGCGGCGGGCGCTATTCGATCTGGGACAACAACATCGCCTGCGCCCACTGGCTGCGGGAAGAGTGGCAAAAAATTTAAATCTGCGAATAAAAAGAGCTGCTAGTGCAGGTACCACCTGCGCTAGCAGCTCTTTATTTAATAGCACTTAGCCTAGCTGCACCAGTACCTGCCCGCATTCGATCTTGGCCGGATACGTCTTCAAATTCACGCACACCGGGGCCCCCAGCGCCCGCCCGTCGCGGATGTCGAAGCGGCCGTTGTGCTTGGGGCACTCCACCACGTGCTCCATCACCAGGCCGTCGGCCAAGTGCACTTTTTCGTGGGTGCACAGGCCGTCGGTGGCGTAGACCTTGTCGTTGTAGCGGTACACGGCGTAGGTGTGGTGGTTGTGGTCAAAACGCATCACGTCTTCGTCGTCGATGTCGTCCAAAGCGCAAACGGTGGTCCAGTGGGTCATGGGTGTTTCCTGGGGTGATCAAGCAGATGCCACGGCCACAGCAGCCCGGCGCTGGCGCAGCAGGGCGGGCAGGATCTCGCGCCAGGCCGACCACAGGCTGGTGTGGGGTGCGGGGCATTGGCTGCGGATGGCGGCGTGCAACTGGGGCAGTGCGTGGTAGGGCACCATGGGGAAGGTGTGGTGCTCCAGGTGGTAGTTCATGTTGGCGTACAGAAAGCGAAACACCGGGTTGGTGTGGAAGCTGCGGGTGCTTTCGCGGTGGTCGTGCACGTTCTCCTCCAGCCCGGTGTGCTGGGTCAGGTTGAATATCTGCGCCAGCGCGCCGCCATAAAAGCGCGGGGCCACCACCAGTACCAGGGGCAACACGCTATGCATCAGCACGCAGGCGGCCAGCAGCGCCAGGAAGATGGCGACATACACGCGGGATGCACGGATCACCTTGGGCCGCTCGGCCTCGGGGATGAAATGCAGGCCATCCGGCGTGATCTGGCCGCAGGCATGGCGCACGATGTTGGCGATCTGCATCGCGCCAGACTTGAGGAAGAACAGGTCCAGCAGCAGGCCGCCCAGGCGCACCGGCTGGTGCACGGTGATTTCGGCATCGCGCCCCACCATCAGGGTGTGGGTGTGGTGGCGGGTGTGGCTCCAGCGCCAGTAGTGCCCCTCGTGCAGCGTCATGAAGCCTGCGAGTTGGTAGAACGCCTCGTTGAGCCAGCGCGTCTTGAAAGGCGTGCCGTGCGACAGCTCGTGCGCCCGGTGGTCGGCAGACGCGTACAAGATGCCGTACACCGCAAACGCAGACAGGCACCACCACGTGCCCCAGGTCAGCACCCCTGCCGTGCCGCTGGCCAGCAGCAGCGCCAGCCACAGACCGTAGTTCCATAGGCTGTGGCGGTCGTTGCGCTGCATCAGTTGCTTGAGCAGCTTGCGGTCGATGCTGGGGCTGAACCAGGGTGTGGTGTCTGCCGCATCGGCATCACCGCGCAAGGCGTAGGGGTTGGTCATGCAAGGTCTCCGGGTGGTTGTGGTGTGCATGCATGGTAGGTGCGCCATCCCCAAATTTGACGGCCATTCGGCATTTCATGGCATAAACTGGCATACCCAATGACAGATATGTCAAACATACCCGCATCCACCCAATCGACACCTTCCTCCCGCGCCACCATGGCCGATGTGGCCCGCGCCGCCGGGGTCAGCCCGTCCACCGTAGACCGGGTGCTGAACGCCCGCGTGCCGGTGCGCAGCGACACCGCCGACCGCATCCACGCAGCGGCCCAAGCGCTGGGCTACCACCCGGTGGGCATCATCCGCGCCCGCCTGCAAGAGGTGCGGCCCAAGCGCACGCTGGGCTTTTTGCTGCAGCAGCGCAGCTCGGCCTTCTACAGCGGCCTGGCCGATGCACTGGCCACCGCCACGCAGGCCAGCGCGCAGATGCAGGGCCGGGCCGTGGTGCGGTTTCTGGACGACCTGGCCCCCCAGGCGGTATGTGCGCAACTGGCGCAATTGGCCCAGTCCTGCGACGCGTTGGCGCTGGTGGCCGCCGACCACCCCCACATCCACGCCGCCATTGCTCAGCTGCGGGCGCAGGGCAAGCCGGTGTTTGCCCTGGTGTCCGACCTGGACGCACCCGAGCGCGCAGGCTACGCCGGGCTGGACAACCGGCGCGTGGGCCGCACCGCAGCGGGATTCATCACCCGGCAGGCCGCGCAGCCGGGGCAGATCGGCATCTTTGTGGGCAGCCACCGCTACCAGTGCCAGGAGCTGTGCGAGATGAGTTTTCGCTCGTATGTGCGCGAGCACGCCCCCGGCTTTGAAGTGCTGGAGCCGGTGGTGACGCTGGAGAGCGACCACTACGCCCAGGAAGCCACGCGCGACCTGCTGCAGCGCTACCCCGACCTGGTGGGCGTATACGTGGGCGGCGGCGGCATTGACGGCGTGCTGCAGGCCCTGCGCGACCATGTGGATCGCCAGCCGGGCATGCCCCTGGTGGCGGTGGCGCACGACCTCACGCCCACCACCCGCGAGGCCCTGGTGGGTGGCTACTTGCAGGCGGTGCTGTCACATCCCCTGCCGCTGCTGGCCGAGCGCCTAGTCCGGGCGATGGCCGAGCCGGTGTCAGCCACCCAGCAGATTGTGGTGCCGCTGGACATCCATACTCCGGAGAGTGTATGAAATCGGCTGCTCGTGCTTATTCCATAAGCACGAGCAGCTACTTATTCAATAGCATCTGGTTTTGGGGCTTTGTGGGCAGAGTACAGCCCTTACCGAGTTTTTCCATGGAGGAAGACACCCGTAACGACAAGCCTTCATGCAGTCGTGCGCAAGCTGATCGAGTGATGATCCGGGAGGCAGACAACGACTGGAAAGTCGGTTCATACAAGTCGGCCTCGGGTCCGAAGTTCATCTCCCTTCGAATCCACGCAAAAAACTGTTCCGTCTCGTTATGGGGTGAAAGTCTTGTTAGGTCCAGAGCTTCCACCAAGGCTTCTTCGGCCGCAGGTCGATCAGTAGCTGAAACGGCGTAGCGTCGAAGTCAGGGTCATCTTCGTCGTGTCGATAGCCGGCAACATCCTTGGCCATCATGAGCGGAATGTCCATGAGGAAAATGCCTTCAAGCTTGTCGCTATCGTCTGGTACTGCCGCAGCATGCAGGGTATGAAACAGGTCAGGCAGCGTGCCGGACCCATGCAGCGAATCCGGCGTGCGATCGGCCGAATACTCTACCTGCCAAACCCGCACGCCGTCGTGCCAGAGTTCAGCCAATGAAAAACCAACATGCTCTTCTATGGAGCAGGCGATGGCGTGGCACCCCTTGGACACGGCACGCATACTCTCCGGCTCGATGATTCGGTGATTGCACTGTCCGGCCGCGACTAGGAACCATTGCTTGGGCAAGACATGGCTGGCCACGGCATCGAACGGAAAACCGCATGTCTTCTCGGTGACGCCTAGTGAAAGTCGCGAAAGAACTTCCGCAGGTGGCAAGGCTTCAATGGCAGTCCAGGCAAAAGAAATTCCCATAATGAGGCATTCCGCAGGGGAAGTTATACCCGCAAGTGCCAGTGCATTTTTCCACAGCCTGAACCCCGAAATGGGTGTTTCATTTCCCACAGAAAGAAACCCGCATGTCGATCTACCTTGCGATGGGGCTACGGCCGCTGATGGCCGAAAGCGGCCTCTGTATATCTCAACGCCCCATGCTGAAGCCGGGCGGATTGACGCTATAGCGCAGCGGGCTGCCGCCGTCACGTACCCAGCTGCACCAGCACCTGCCCGCCTTCGATCTTGGCCGGATAGGTCTTCAAATTCACGCACACCGGTACGCCCAAGGCGCGGCCATCGCGGATGTCGAAGCGGCCGTTGTGCTTGGGGCACTCCACCACGTGCTCCATCACCAGGCCATCTGCCAAATGTACTTTTTCGTGGGTACACAGGCCGTCGGTGGCGTAGACCTTGTTCTGGTAGCGGTACACGGCGTAGGTGTGCTGCTGGTGGTCAAAGCGCATCACGTCTTCGTCGTCGATATCGTCCAAAGCGCAAACTTCGGTCCAAGCGGTCATGGGGGTGTCTCCTAATCGTTATGTAATTTATTGAATTCAAGGGGCGGTTACAGGCATTTGGCGCACCACGTAATAGTGCGGGTCTTTGGCTTGTTTGAGCAGCGCGGGAATGATCTCGCGGTAGGCGGCTACGGTGCCGCTGTAGGCAGGTGGGCAGTCGTCTTTGATGGCCTCGTGCAACTGGGGTAGCGCGTGGAACGGCACCATGGGGAACATGTGGTGTTCGACGTGGTAGTTCATGTTCCAGTACAGAAAGCGGAACACCGGGTTCATGGTGACGGTGCGGCAGTTCTTGCGGTGGTCGAGCACGTTTTCGGGTAGCCCGGCATGCTGGGTCAGGCCGAAGAAGGTGTACAGCCAGGTGCCGCCCATCACGGGCAGTAGGCCAAACAAGACCAAGGGCAACCAGCTTTCAAAATAGATAGCGCTGCCGATCAGTGCTGCGTACAGCACCACCCAGACGCGGGCATCCATGACCATCTTTGGCCACTCCATTTCAGGCACAAACGTCTTCTCTTCTTCGCCCAGCAGGCCGCACGCATTGCGCAGCACGCGCCACAGTTCACGCGGGCCGGATTTGAGGGAGAACAGGTTGAGAAAGGTGCCGAACAGATCGGTGGGCAGCGGCACGGCGACTTCGGGGTCGCGGCCTGTGACCAGGGTGTCGGTGTGGTGGCGGGCATGGCTCCACTTCCACACGCTGGGGCGGCGCAGCACCTGGAAGCAGGCCATCTGGTAGAGCACATCGTTCATCCAGCGGGTTTTGAAGGCGGTGCCGTGGCCGGACTCGTGCCAGCGCGAATCGGCCGGGCCGGTGTACAGCGTGGCGTAGACAAAGAAGGCCAACCAGGCCCAGGCCGTGCCCCAGGTAGCGACCAGCACGGCACCGGCGGCAATGATCAGCGCGTACCAAAGAATAGTGTCGCGGATGCCTTGCGCGTCTTCGCGCTGCATCAGCTGCTTCATGCGGGCGCGGGGCACGGCGCATTTGTACCAGCTGGCGTTGACCAGCCCGGCAGCTTTGGCACGTTCGCCAGCACCGGAGATCAGGTGGTAGTCGTCCTGGGTGCGGGTCCAATTGGGACCCGCAAAGGCGGTCGATTCGGTGGTGGGCATGGGGCGTGTCTCTCGTTTTGTGCTGCGGATGGCGGATGCTAAAACCAATGCCCCTCGCCGTGTGATGCAAAACATCAAAAACCATCAATTCGTATCAAAAACTATCATTTCCACTGGGATGAAACTTGCATTTATGGCAGCAGATGCGATGATGCGGCCCATGAAACCCAAAGTCACCCTGCATGACGTAGCCGAGGCCGCAGGCGTCAGCACCGCCACCGTAGACCGCGTGCTCAACAGCCGCCTGCCGGTGCGCGAAGGCACTACGCTGCGTGTCATCGCCGCCGCCGAAAAGCTGGGCTACCACGCCGTGGGCCTGATGCGGGCCCGGCTGAAAGAACGCGTGCCGGTGCGGCATCTGGGCTTTTGCCTGCAAAAGCGCAACGACCATTTCTACCAAACCCTGGCCGCCGCGCTGCAACAGGCTAGCGCGCAGAACCAGCCCGAAACCTGCATCGCCCACATCACGTTCATGGACGCGCTGGAACCGGCGGCGATTGCCGCGCAGTTGCTGGAGCTGGGCGCACAAGTAGACGCGCTGGCCGTAGTGGCGGTGGACCACCCGCACGTCACCGCTGCGGTGGAGGCGCTGTATGCACAAGGCAAGCCCTGCTTTGCGCTGCTGAGCGACATTAGCGCGCCGCACCGGGCGGGCTACATCGGGCTGGACAACCGCCAGCGCGGCCGCACCGCCGCCTGGGCCATCAGCCGCCTGAACCGGCAAACCACGGGCGAAGTGGCGGTGTTTGTGGGCAGCCACCGCTACCTGGGGCATGAGCTGGCCGAGATCAGCTTTCGCTCTTACCTGCGCGAGAACGCGCCCGGCTTCAAGGTGCTGGACACGTTGGTGAACCTGGAAGACCCGCAGCTGGCCTACGAGGCCACGCTGGAGCTATTGGCCCGCCACCCCGCGCTGGTGGGCCTGCACCTGACCGGCGGCGGCGGCGCGGGCGTGGTCCGGGCATTGCGCGAAGATGCTGCGGACCGCCAACTGGTGGTGGTGTGCAACGAGCTGAACGCCACCACCCGCGCCGCGCTGATCGACGGCGTGGTGGACCTGGTGATCCACACCCCGCAAGAGCGTCTGGCCCAGACGGCAGTGGCCCAGATGCTGGCCGCCACCCTGCCCGGTGCGGTGGTCGCCGGGCCGCAACAAAAGCTGCTGGCAATGGACCTGTTCACACCGGAGAACATGGACTAAATGTAGGCATACCCCCAGGCTGCGCTGCGCTACGCCCACCCCCTTGCAGGGGGCGATACCAGTGGCCTGGCAAAGCCAGTTCCACGGTATCTCTGGAAGGGGTGTCTCCACGCTGCATGTCGGCGTTGGAGGCTGCAAACACTCAAACCAAAGTTTGCAGGACCGCCACCGCCAAGGCGTGGTCCTCGGCCTGCGGCAGGCCTGACACCGTGACCGTACCCACGACCTGGCCCACGCCCCGGATACGCAACGGGAACGCGCCGCCGTGGGCCGCGTACTCGCGCGGGTCCAGGCCGGTGGCGGCATCAAAATCGCTGCCCTGGCTGCGGTACAGCGTGCCCATGTAGAACGAGCTGCGGGCAAAGCGGCGCACCACATTGTTTTTACGGCGCACCCAGTCCACGTTATCAGGGTTGCAGCCCTCCATGGCGTGCTGGAACAGCTGCAGGTCGCCCATGCGGATGTCCACCATTACCGACTGGCCGGCTTGCCGCGCCGCGTTCACGATGCCCAGGCCCAGGTGCAGGGCGGTCTCGCTGGTAAAGCGGCAAAATTGCAGAGCTTCTTCTTGCTGCAGCAGTTCTTGCAGCAGGGTTTTTTCGTCGTCCATCGTCCATCTCTCCAGGTTTAAAAAGTCGCCAAATGCTTGCGCACGTATTTTCCTACCCGCAGACCCTGGGCCGCCACGGTCAGCGCCGGATTCAGCGCCGCCGACGACGGGAAGAAGCTGGCATCGACCACAAACAGGTTCGGATGGTCGTAGGCGCGGCACCAGGGGTCCAGCGCGGCCTGCGCCGGGTCACTGCCCATGCGCACCGTGCCGCACTGGTGCGAAGGGGTGTCGATGCCAAACGGGCGACTTAGCACCACCGGGAAGCCCAGGCTGCGCAGCAACGCCTTGGTGCGCGCCACCAGCGCGGCGTGGCTGGCCATGTTGGTGCGCTGCCAGTGCAGTTGCGCGCTGCCGTCGGCCAGCGGGCGGATGGTGCTGTCACGGTGCGGCAGGTCTTCGGACATGGCCAGCCAGTCCACGCTATGGCGGGTTAGCAGGCGGCCGGCCCAGCGCGGCAGCAGCGGCATGGCCGAGCGCACCATCGGTTCCTGGATGTTGCCCAGCATCTGGATGTGGCCCAGCGGCGTGGGGTGTTCGGGAATGCCATCGTAAAAGTCGTTCAGCGCCAGGGTTTTGGTGAAGCGCGTGGTGTTTTCAGTCCACGGCAGCATGCCCATCAGGCAGCTGGTGTTGTGGTTCATGTAATAGCGGCCCACGCTGTCCGAGCGGTTGGCCAGGCCGCGCGGGTGCTGGCTATTGGCCGAGCGCTGCAACAGCAAGGCCGAGTTGATGGCCCCGGCGCTCAGGATGAACAGCGGCGCGCGGATGGTTTGCACCTGGCCCTGGTGCAGTAGTTCGGCGGCCACGATGCGCCGGCCCTGGGCATCGGTGATCAGGCGCAGCACCTGGCTGCCGGTTTGCAGGGTGACGTTGGGGTGTTGCAAGGCCGGGTCGATGAGCCGAGTTTCGGCATCGCCCTTGGCCCCTACGGCACAGGGAAAGGCATCGCAGGTGCCACAGCGCACGCAGCTGCCACCCGGGTGCAGGTCTACCGCCGACGGCATGTGGAACGGGTGCAGGCCCTGACCTGCCAGCTTGTCGGCCAGCGCGCCAATCAGCGGCTCGTGCGGGATGGCGGCGTGCGGGTAGGCACTGGTGCGCGGCGGCTCGGTAGGATCCTGCCCGGCCTGGCCGTGCACGCCAAACACACGCTCGGCCTCGGCGTAGTACGGCTCCAGGTCGGCGTAGGTGATGGGCCAGGCGGGCGAGGTGCCGTCGGCATGTTCGGTGGCCTCGAAGTCGCGTTCGCGCAGGCGGAACATCGCCGTGCCGTAGAACTTGGTGTGCCCGCCCACAAAGTAGTACTGGCCGGGCTGGAAGGGTTGGCCCGCGCCGTCCAGCCAGCGCTCGGGGGCACGGTAGCGGCGCTGGGCAAAAACAGCTTCGGCATCGGTGTTCTGCGGCTCACGCGGCAGGCGTTCGCCGCGCTCCAGCATCAGGATGCGGGCCCCGGTGCTGGCCAGGCTGCGCGCCATGGCCCCGCCGCCCACGCCGGAGCCGATGATGACGATGTCTGCATCCATCGCGTTTAAATTTTCGGTACCGGGGTGCTGTGCCCAGTGCGCGCCGCCTCCAGCACCGCCAGCGCGGCGGCCAGCGAGCGCAGGCCATCTTCGCCGGTAGCCGCAGGTGCGCCCTGCCCAAGCACTGCGCGGTTAAAGGCGGCCAGCGAATGCGCGTACAGGTTGTGCGGCTCCACCGCCACCACGCGCTCGCCGTCCGCCGTGCGCAGCCGCACCTCGCCCACAGGCCGCTGCGTCATCACGTCGCGCCCCACCAGGGAGCCCAGGCTGCCGTGGATCTCGATGCCGGTGCCCGCATGTGGCACGTTGAAGGCATCGTGTAACTGCGCCAGCACGCCGTTGTCAAAGCGCAGCACGGCCATCACGCCATCGGCCAGCGGGCCTGCAGTAGGGGTCATGGCGATGGCTTCCACCGGTTCGGCATCCAGCAAAAAGCGCAGGGTATCGGCATCGTGCACAGTGATGTCCAGCACCACGCCGCCGCCCGCGTCGGCATTGTTGACCCGCCAGCCTTGCAGGTGCGCGGGCAGTTGCACGGCATGGAACACGCGGGCAAACAGCGGCGTGCCGATGGCCCCGCTGCGGATGAGGTCGCGCATGGCCTGGTGCGTGGCCGCGTTGCGCAGGTGGTGGTTGGTGCCCAGCGCTACCCCAGCGTTTTTGCAGGCCGCCACGATGGCCTGTCCGTCCGCAAGGTTCATGGCCAGCGGTTTTTCGCACAGCACATGCTTGCCCGCAGCGGCGGCGGCAATGGCCTGCGCAGCGTGCAACTCGTTGGTGGTGCTGATGTAGACCGCCCCCACCGCCGGGTCGGCCAGCAGCGCGTCGAGTGCGGTGTACGACTGTGCAATGCCGTGGGCCGCCGCGTAGTCTGTGCCGCGCTGGGCGTCACTGCTCAGCACGGCGGCCACCGTGTTGCCCGGCTGGGCGCGGATCGCGTCGATCATCCATTCGTGTGCAATAGTGCTTGCGCCGATCAATCCCCAACCCAATGTGTGTGCCATCGTGTATTCCTTATGTTGTGGGCCAAAGTTTAGGAAAACGCCGCGTCTGGGCTGGCAGAAAAATCGCAGGTTTTTGTACTATTACCGCATCTCTATCCGTAGCACTGCGCCAATTGCATAATTCGGCCATGCAAGCCTGGTTTGAACAAGTCACCCTCAGCAGCGGCCAGTCGTGGACGCTGTTTGACCGGCAGTTGCCTGCATTTCCGTTCAATTGGCACTACCACCCCGAGTTCGAGCTGACCCTGACGCTCAACAGCAGCGGCCAGCGCTTCGTGGGCGACCACGTGGGCCAGTACGGCGATGCGGACCTGGTGCTGGTAGGCCCGAACCTGCCCCACGCTTGGCAGTCGCGCGCCGCGCTAGACCCCTTGCTGCCGCACCGCGCCCTGGTGCTGTGGTTCCAGCCGCAATGGGCTTACGGCCTGACCCAGCCCTACCCGGAGCTGGACAGCATCGTGCCGCTGCTTACCGATGCACGCCGGGGCGTGGCCTTCAGCGCGGACACGGTCGCAACGGTGCTGCCCCGGTTGCTGGCGCTGGTGGACATGGCTCCGGCGCAGCGCTGGCTGGGCCTGGTCGAGGTGCTGTTGCTACTGGCCGCCGACCGCCAACGCCAACTGCTGGCCCTGCAAGGCTTTGCCAGCGACAAGCTGCCGCGCGACCGGGCACGGCTGGACCGGGTGCTGGCACATCTGCATGCTCACTATGCAGAACCTATCCGATTAGAAATGCTGGCTGGGCTGGCGGCCATGAGCCCAAGCCAGTTGCAGCGGGCCTTCAAGCGCAGCACCCGCAGCACCGTCAGCGGCTACCTGGCGCAACTGCGCATTGGCCACGCCTGCGCCCTGCTGCTGGACGGGGAGCGCCCGATTGCCCAGATCGCCGAGGCCACCGGCTACAGCCAAGCAAGCTTCTTTACCAGGCAGTTCCGGGCACTCAAGGGCATGACCCCTCTAGGGTTTCGGCGCAAATTTCGGGCTACCGCAAGCAACGGCTGACCCCACAGCAAAACGCCGCAGCTGTGGTGCAGACGCGGCGGCAAGTTGGTGTATATTTTGCTATTTTTAATATAGCAACGAGCGTAGGCAATACTTACGCCAGAGGCCTCTTTCATCCAAAATCAATCCTACTGCCCCACGCAACATCCGGGTTGATACCCTGGCTCCAAGCCAGCTTGTGCAGGCTTGGATAGGTTGAGTCGGTTTGAGTGTGGGGCGGGGTATCAGGTCCGGCGCTTTTTATTGCGGTACTGGTCGGCCACCACGGCGGCGATGATGATGCCGCCTTTGACCATTTCCTGGTAGTACGCGTCGATGCGGATGAAGGTAAAGCCCGACATCATTACGCCCAGAATCAAGATGCCGATCACCGTGCCCGTGACCCGGCCCAGGCCACCCACCAGCGAGGTTCCGCCGATCACCACGGCCGCAATTGCGTCCAGCTCGTAGCTCACGCCCATGCCAGACTGGCCAGAAATAGCGCGGGCGGCGGTAACGGTGCCCGCGATGCCGCTGAGCAAACCGGCGATGCTGTAGATCCAGATCAGGTGCCGGTTCACGTTGATGCCCGACACGCGGGCGGCCTGGCGATTCGCACCGATGGCGTAGGTGAACTTGCCGAAGCGGGTGTAGCGCAACATGATGTGGGCCAGCACCGTAATGACCAGGAAGATGATCACCGGGTTACTACCCTCCCCGATCCAGGCGAACTCTGGTGTCAGCATGCTGACCGGCATGCCACCAGTAAACCATTTGGCAAAGCCGCGTGCCGCCACCATCATGCCCAGCGTGGCAATGAACGGAGGGATGCCGGTGTAGGCGATCAGCGCGCCATTTACCCAGCCCACCACCACGCCCACCAGCACCCCGGCCAGAATGGGGAAGAACGGGTGCAGATCGGTCAGCTGCGGAAACACGGCGCGGGGAAAGTCCGACACCTGGGCCAGGCTGGCCGCCACCACGGCCGACGCCGCCACCACCGAGCCCGACGACAAATCAATGCCGCTGGTGATGATGACGATGTTGACCCCAATGGCGATGATGCCGATCACCGCCATCTGCAAGATGATGACCTTCAGCCGCTCGGCATTGAAGATGAAGCTCTGGTCGTTCATGTACCAGCCGATGGCTTCAAAAAACACACTGATGCCGACCAGCACCAGAAAGATGCTGAATTCCGGCGGGAACTTGTAGGCGGCCTTGGTGCCCGGTTGGGCGGGGGCGGAGATGGTGGGGGAGCTCATACACTTTTCCTTTTAAATTACTTTGCTGCCAGGTCCATGACGGAGACCTGGTTGGCATCCT
Source organism: Rhodoferax sp. LB1P47 (assembly GCF_056521445.1). Taxonomy (NCBI): domain Bacteria; kingdom Pseudomonadati; phylum Pseudomonadota; class Betaproteobacteria; order Burkholderiales; family Comamonadaceae; genus Rhodoferax; species Rhodoferax sp. LB1P47. The sequence continues at coordinate 40,944 of NZ_JBWMAU010000022.1, forward strand.
TGCGGTCCAAGATGCCGGTGACCTGCCCGCCGTGCATCACGACCACGCGGTCGCTCATGCCCAGCACTTCGGGCATCTCCGACGAGATCATCAAAATCGCCACGCCGGTCCCGGCCAGCTCGGACACCAGTCGGTGGATTTCGGCCTTGGCGCCCACGTCGATACCCCGGGTGGGTTCGTCCAAAATCAAAATGCGCGGGTTGGTCAGCAGCCAGCGGCCCACCAGCACCTTTTGCTGGTTGCCACCCGACAGGTTCTGGATGATTTCACCCATGCCCGGGGTTTTGACGCGCAGGCGCTTGGCCATCTCCAGGCAGTCAATGGCCAGCTGCTCGCCCTGCACAAAACCCTTAGACACGTAGCGCTGGTTCAGCACCGCCGTGTCCATGTTGTCCTGGATGTTCAGGCTCAGGAAGCAACCGGTTTCCTTGCGGTCTTCGGTCAAAAAGGCCATGCCCGCCGCCAGTGCCTGGGTGGGTGTGCGGATGCTGATCGGCACACCCTTGATGGCAATCGTGCCCGACGTGGCAGGCACCACGCCAAACAACGCCTCGGCCACGTTGGAGCGGCCCGAGCCCACCAGCCCAGCCATGCCGACGATCTCCCCGGCGCGGATGTCGAAGCTCACGTTTTTGAAAACACCCTCCACGCACAGGTCTTTCACCGACAGCATCACTTCGCCAATCGGCACTTCCATCTTGGGGAACATCTGGGTGATTTCGCGGCCCACCATCATGCGGATGATGTCGTCGCGGGTCACCTCGGTGGAGGCGTGGGTGGCGATGTACTGGCCGTCGCGGAACACCGAAAACTCGTCGGCGATCTCGAACAGCTCGTTCATCTTGTGGGTGATGTAGATGATGCCCTTGCCCTTGGCGCGCAGGTTGCGGATGATGGCGAACAGATGCGCCACCTCCGTCTCGGTGAGCGCCGAGGTGGGCTCGTCCATGATCAGCACGTCGGAGTTCCAGGACACGGCCTTGGCGATTTCCACCATCTGGCGGCTGGCGACGGACAGGTTCTGGATCTCTTCTTTAGGGTCAATCTTGATATTCAACTCTTGGAACAGCTCGGCAGTTTTACGGTACAGCGCGGCATGGTCTACAAAGCCGAATGCGTTCTTCGGTTCGCGGGTAATCCACACGTTTTCGGCCACCGTCATGGTGGGCATGAGGTTCAGCTCTTGGTGGATCATGGCGATGCCCAGGTTCAGGGCATCCAGCGGCGACTTCATGTGGATGGGCTGGCCGCGCAGGCGGATGTCGCCCTTGTCGGGGATGTAGATGCCCGCAATGATCTTCATCAGCGTGGACTTGCCCGCGCCGTTCTCGCCCATCAGCGCATGCACCGTGCCCGCGCGCAGCTTGAAGCCCACGTTGTTGAGCGCAACCACGCCGGGGAATATTTTGAGAATGCCGTTGATCTCCAACAGCGGAGCATCGGTGGTCAGCGGGCGATCTAGGGTGGCGGTATCGGGCATACGGTGAGGTTTTGTGAAAAGGTGGGGAATAAATACCCCCTCACCCCAACCCTCTCCCGTCAACGGGAGAGGGGGCAATACCGGCATTGCTCCCTCTCCCCAGCAGGGGAGAAAGACAGGGCCGGTGTGGGGGTTGGATGCCCCAACGGAGCATCTTCAAAATCAGTTCTTGCCGAGGTACTTGGCCAGGTTGGCAGGAGTGACCAGCTCAAACGGCACATTCACAAAGCGCTCGACCGGCTGCTTTTTAGCCAGCTTCAAAGCCGCTTCCATCGCGCCACTGCCTTGGCCTGCGGCGTTCTGGAACACGGTGACTTTCAGGTCGCCCGCCTTCATGGAGGCCAGCGCATCTGGCGTGGCGTCGATACCGGCCACGATGGACGCGGGGGTCCACTTCTTGGAGGCTTTGAGCGCGTTGATGGCACCGATGGCCATTTCGTCGTTGTTGGCGATGATGGCGTCAAACTTCATGCCGGTGGAGAGCCAGTTGGTGGTGATGTCCTGGCCCTGGGTGCGGTCCCACTTGCCTTCACGCTTGTCCAGAATCTTGATGCCGCTGCAATCCTTGGTGGCCAGCACGTCTTCGATGTCCTTGGTGCGGGTACGGGCGGCTTCATTGGAGAGTTCGCCCATCAGCACCACGATGCTGCCCTTGCCCTTCAGAATGCGGCACACCTCTTGGGTTTGCACCGTGCCCGAGACCACTTCGTCGGACGCAACAAACGCCACGCCTGCGGGCAGCTTGGCAAAGTCCACCGGCTTGCGGTTCACATAGACCAGCGGAATCTTGGCATCGGTCACCATCTTGGTGATCTTCGGCGTCACATCGGTGTCCACCGGGTTGACGATGATCGCGTCCACCTTTTGGGCAATCAGATTCTGGATCTGGCTGAGCTGTTTGCCCACGTCGTTTTGCGCATCTTCTACCTGCACCGTGGTGCCCGACTTTTTACCGGCATCGACCACGCCGTCTTTCAGAATCGTCAGGAAGGTATCCAACTGGGCCATCGCCAGACCGACCTTTTCCGCGTGGGCCGCCAGGGGGGCCAGCAGGGTGGTTGATACGGCTGCGGCAATGAGTAGTTTTTTCATGTTGATGCGTCTCCGAAGTTGTTGTAGGGGTGCGGCCAAGCGGGTTAAAAAAGTGCCTTGTCCACGGTCTGTACTGTAATCAAAAACGGTAAAAATAGAAAATAAATTTCTAAGTGATTACACTTAGAGAAAAATATTTCTCTACAATTTATAGTCAATGCACCTGCCACAGCGCCGTGCTGTACACACCGTCTTCCCGTGCCCACGGGAACCCTTTTTTCGCACAACACCGTACCTAGATGAGCCAACTGAACTTCCCCTCTGGTCGCCGTATCGACCTCGCCTGCCTGGGTCGCCTGGCGGTGGATCTGTACGCCCAACAATTCGGCAGTCGGCTCGAAGACGCCCGCAGCATGGCCATGTACCTGGGTGGCAGCTCGGCCAACCTGGCGTTTGGCGTGGCCCGCCTGGGTTTAAAAAGCGCCATGCTGTCCCGCGTGGGCAACGAGCACATGGGCCGCTTCCTCACCGAAACCCTGGCCGCCGAGGGCTGCGACACCAGCCAGGTGCAGATTGACCCCGAGCGCCTGACCGGCATGGTGCTGCTGGGCCTGAAAGACCGCGACACCTTCCCGCTGCTGTTCATGCGTGAAAACTGCGCCGACATGGCGGTGCAGGCCGATGAGATCAGCGAAGACTTCATCGCCCAGTGCCGCGCCCTGGCCATCACCGGCACCCACCTCAGCACGCCCGGCACCCGCAGCGCGTCGCTGGCCGCCCTGGCCTACGCCAGAAAGCACGGCGTAACCCGCGTGCTTGACATCGACTACCGCCCCGTGCTCTGGGGCCTGACCAGCCGGGGCGCAGGTGAAAACCGCTACGTGGCCGATGCCCACGTGACCCAGCAATTGCAAGAGGTGCTGCCCGCATTCGAACTGCTGGTGGGCACCGAAGAAGAATTCTTCATCGCCGGGGGCGTGGCAGGCGACCTGATGGCCTGTCTGCGGGTAGTACGCCAGCTCAGCGCTGCCACCCTGGTGGTGAAACGCGGGGCCGACGGCTGCACCGTGATCGAAGGCGATATTCCGGCCCATATTGACGACTCACCCACGTTCAAGGGCGAGCGGGTCGAGGTGCTCAACGTGCTGGGCGCGGGCGACTCGTTCCTGTCTGGCCTGATGGCCAGCCTGCTGCAAGGCAAAGACTGGGCCGCATCCACCCGGGTGGCCAATGCCTGCGGGGCCATCGTGGTGTCGCGCCACGCCTGCTCCGCCGCCATGCCCACACCGGCTGAATTGGCCCACTGGTTTGGCGGCAGCCGCAACCCCCAGGTAGATGCCGACCAGCAACTGGCCCACCTGCACCGCGTGACTGCGGCCCGGCCTGTTTGGGATGAAATGTGCGTGCTGGCCTTTGACCACCGCAGCCAGTTTTTCGACATGGTGCGCGAGGCTGGAGCCGATGAATCGCGCATTTCCGCACTCAAGAAGCTATTGGTCGAAACGGCAGAGCAGGTCGAGCGCAGCCACAGCCTGCAAGGCCATATAGGCGTGCTGATCGACGGCGGCGACTATGGCCGCGATGCCCTGGCCAGCGCCACCGGGCGCGGCTGGTGGGTCGGTAGGCCGATCGAGTTGCCCAGCTCGCGCCCGCTGCGCTTTGACGGCACCCGCTCGGTCGGCAGCGCCCTCATCCACTGGCCGACCGAACAAGTGGTGAAGTGCCTGGTGCACTACCACCCTGACGACCACTACACGCTGCGCCTGGAGCAAGAGCAAAAAGTGCTGGAACTCTGGGAGGCCACCCGCGCCAGTGGCAACGAGCTGCTGCTGGAAATCATCTGCCCCCGCGCCATGACCCCCACAGGCACGGAAGATGCCGCCGTGCTGCGGGCGGTCAAACGCTTCTACAACCTAGGCGTGCAGCCCGAGTGGTGGAAGCTGGCCCCCATGCAGCCCCAGGGTTGGACTGACCTGGCGGCCCTGGTGGCAGAGCGCGACCCGCACTGCCGGGGCGCGGTCATTCTGGGCCTGAACCAGCCGCTGCAACTGCTGGCCGACAGCTTTGCGCAGGCCACCAACCCCATCGTCAAGGGCTTTATGGTCGGGCGCACACTGTGGGCCACGCCATCGCTGCAATGGCTTAAAAATGAAATCGACGACGCGGCGTTTAAAAATGCCGTGGCACACAACTTTGCCATCCTCGTAGAGGCTTGGCGCAACCGTAAACCAGCCTAATCCATCCGCCGTATGAAAACCCACACACTCACTATGGCCCAGGCGCTGGTCAAGCACCTGGCAGCATTGCAAGTCGAAATGGCCGACGGCAGCACCCAGCCCTACTGCGCAGGCGTGTTCACCATCTTCGGCCACGGCAATGTGGCGGGTTTGGGCGAGGCCCTGTACGCCGAGCGCGCCACGCTGCCCACCTACCGCGCCCACAACGAGCAGGGCATGGCCCACGCGGCCATCGCCTACGCCAAGGCAAATTTTCGGCAAAAAATCATGGCCGTGAGCACCAGCATTGGACCGGGCGCTACCAATTTAATCACCGCCGCCGCCGTGGCCCATGTGAACCGCCTGCCGGTGCTGCTGCTGCCCGGCGACACCTTTGCCAGCCGCGCGCCCGACCCGGTGCTGCAACAGATTGAAAACTTCCAACACGGCGACATGAACGCCAACGACAGCTTTCGCCCGGTCACCCGCTTCTTTGACCGCATCACCCGGCCCGAGCAAATCCTGACCGCCCTGCCCCGCGCCATCCAGGTGATGACCGACCCCGCCAGCTGCGGCCCGGTCTGCCTGGCCTTGCCGCAAGACGTGCAGGCGATGGCTTTTGACTGCCCCGACAGCTTCTTGCAGCCTGGCACCATCTACTTCCGCCGCCCGCCCGCCGACACCCGCGAGCTGGCTGCGGCGGCCGCCCTGCTGAAAACCGCCCAACAGCCGCTCATCGTGGCCGGGGGCGGTGTGCTCTACAGCCAGGCCTGGGAGGCGCTGCGGGCCTTTGCTGAAAAACACGGCATCCCGGTGGTCGAATCGCACGGCGGCAAAAGCAGCCTGCCCTGGGAGCACCCGCTGAACCTGGGCGGCATAGGCGTAGACGGCGGCCCCGCCGCCAACGAAATGGCCCGCGAGGCCGACCTGGTGATCGCCGTAGGCACACGCCTGCAAGACTTCACCACCGGTTCGCACGCCCTGTTTGCCAAGGCAAAACTGCTGTGCCTGAACGTGCAAAGCTTTGATGCCACCAAATGGGCCGGTGCCGCCCTGGTGGCCGATGCCCGCGTGGGCCTGGGCCAGTTGGATGCCGCCGTGGGCGACTGGCAGGCGGCCTCCGCCTGGACCGCCCGCGCCCACCGACTGGCCGCAGGCTGGGTAGTCCGTGTCACTGAACTCACCACGGCCGTCCCCAAAGACGTGCTGCCCTACGATGCCGAAGTCATCGGCACGGTGCGCGATTCGGTGGCGAATAGCGATGTGCGCGATGTGGTGGTCTGCGCCGCAGGCACCCTACCCGCCGAGCTGCACAAGCTCTGGCGCGCCACCCGTCCCGGCAACTACCACGTGGAATACGGCTACTCGTGCATGGGCTACGAGATTGCCGGAGCGCTGGGTGCCAAGATGGCCCGGCCAGACCAGGAAGTCATCGTCATGGTGGGCGACGGCTCCTACATGATGATGAATTCCGAGATCGCCACCTCGGTGCTGCTGGGCAAAAAGCTCATCGTGGTGGTGCTGGACAACCGGGGTTACGGCTGCATCGACCGCCTGCAACGCGCCAGCGGCACGCCCAGCTTCAACAACATGCTGGATGACTGCATCCCCGAGGGCGGCAGCAGCAGCCAGATCGACTTTGCCATGCACGGCCGCAGCATGGGCGCGGATGCCGTGCACGTGAAAGACCTGGCCGAGCTAAAGACCGCCATGGTCGCCGCACGCGCCGCCCGCAAAACCCAGGTGGTCGTGATCGACACCACCCACCACCGCACCACCGCCGAGGGCGGCTGCTGGTGGGAAGTGGCGATTCCCGCCGTTTCCGAGCGCACCGAAGTGAACGCGGCCTTCGAGCGCTACACCGCCGCCAAGCAAAGCCAACGGATTTAACTGCCTTACCCCTTCCCCCTCCGGGGGAAGGTTGGGATGGGGGCACGGCCCAACCGCCAGGGCCCCCCCCCACCCCCCCCCCCCCGGGGGGGGGGCCGCACACCACCCACCCCCCCCAAAAAAAAAAGACCCCC
>NZ_JBWMAU010000022.1:47705-50422 GCF_056521445.1 Rhodoferax sp. LB1P47
AAAACCATACACCATCCCACACCCCCCCCCCCCCCCCCGCGCCGGGCGGCGCCCGCCCCCCCCCCCACGGCCCAACCGCCAGCCCCCACCCCAACCCTCCCCCGGAGGGGGAGGGAGCAACACCCAACACACCCCACTTAACTTCAAGAGACCCCCTATGACCTGGAACGTACGCATCGGCATCAACCCCATCAGCTGGATGAACGACGACCTGCCCTCGCTGGGCGGCGAAACCCTGTTGGAAACGGCCCTGTCTGAGGGCCAAGAAATCGGCTACGCAGGCTTCGAGCTGGGCAATAAATTCCCCAAGGACGGGCCTGGCCTGAAAGCCAAACTGGCCGAGTTTGGCGTGGCCTGCGTCTCTGGCTGGTACTCGGGCTTTCTGGGTAACGATTCGGTGGAAGCCGAGATCGAGCGCTGCAAGGCCCACATGGCCAAACTGCAATACAACGATGTCAAAGTGGTGGTCTACGGAGAATGCGCCGACACCATCCAGGGCCAGATCGACGTGCCCGTCTCCAAGCGCCCCCGCTTCGCATCCGAAGCCCAGTGGCTGGCCTATGCCGAGCGCCTCAACGCCTTTGGCGCGCACCTCATCGCCACGTATGGCATCCAACTGGCCTACCACCACCATATGGGCGCGTATGTCGAATCCCCCGCCGACATCGACAAGCTCATGGCCCTGACCGACCCGGCCAAAGTCTTCCTGCTGTTCGACACCGGCCACGCCTACTTTGGCGGTGCGGTAGACCCCACCGTGCTGCTGAAAAAGCACATCGCCCGCATCAACCACGTGCACTGCAAAGACGTGCGCGTGCCGGTGATTGCCCAGGCCCGCAACGACGGCTGGAGCTTTTTGAACGGCGTGATCAACGGCACCTTCACCGTGCCCGGCGACGGCGCGGTGGACTTTGAAGCCGTGCTCACCATCCTGAAAAATGCGGGATACGAAGGCTGGCTGGTGGTGGAGGCCGAGCAAGACCCGGCTGTAGCCCCCAGCTACGCGTACGCGAAAAAGGGCTACGACACCCTGCGCGGCATCGTTGACAAGTTGAGCGCCTGATATGCCTAGCCCCCTCCTCGCCAAAGCCGCCGCCACAGGCCGCGAAATCGTCAACGTCACGCCCGAGCGCGCAGGCTGGACGCATGTGGGCTTTCGCGCCGTGCGCCTGGCCGCCGGTGAGACTGAGGCCATAGCAACCCACGCCCGTGAACTCTGCCTGGTGGTGCTGACTGGCACAGTCAGCGTGACGGTAGACGGCCAGATCCACGCCCACCTGGGCACGCGCACCAGCGTATTCGACAAGGTCTCGCCCGCTGCGGTTTTTGTGCCCGCAGGCAAAACCGTCGTAGTGCTGGCCGAAACCGGTGCCGAGCTGGGCCTGTGCACCGCCCCCGCAGGCGACACGCCCCACGCCGTGCGCGTGATCGACCCGAGCAGCATGCGCCGCAGCGTGCGCGGCCAGGGCACCAATACCCGCTACATCTGCGACATCCTGCCGCACGACGACCCCACCGCCGCCCATCTGCTGGTGGTCGAAGTGGTGACGCCCGCCAGCCACTCCAGCAGCTACCCGCCGCACAAGCACGACATCGAGCAGCCACCGGTCGAGACGCTATTGGAAGAAACCTACTACCACCGCCTGAACCCACCGCAGGGCTTTGCCTACCAGCGCGTCTACACCGACGACCGCACGTTGGACGAAGCCTGCGCCGTGGAGAACCACGACGTGGTGATGGTCCCGCGCGGCTACCACCCCGTGACCGCGCCGCACGGCTACGACCTGTACTACCTGAACGTGATGGCCGGGCCGAACCGCTTCTGGGTCTTCAAGAACGACCCAGCGCATGAGTGGATGCTGGCGGCGAAGTAATTTTTGCTAGTTATTTAAGGATTGCGCACTGAAAAGCGGGTGTACGTGCCGCCCGCCAACCCGCATTCGTGCTCCGATCCCTTTGGCGGATGGGGTTCTACAGTCGCCGCTGGCCGGGGCATGCACTGCCTTACTCCCTCGCCCCGCCGGGGAGAGGGTTGGGGTGAGGGGCATCTCGCGCCCTAGGCGCGATGACCGGCAAAGCCGGGCCGGTATCCGCACCCGGGGTCCCCATCTGGTTGCGCCGAGGAGCGCAGTGGAATGCGGATCAGGGCTGGCGTTGTCTGAGCGCAGCGAGTTTAGCCAGACCCCGCATTCCATGAGCACCGCAGGTTCCCCGAAGCCCCAGCGCAGGGGCGCAGACAGTTGGGGTGACGCATCGATGGTGACTTTTCTTTTGCGCAAAAGAACAAGTTACTGCGCCGCCGGGCGCATACCCGGCCAGCGGCGACTGAGGCATCCACCACGGTATAGGCCACCACAAACTTCCATCAAAATCTTTAAGAAAAAACCGACTCCAGCGCATATTCCACTTGCGCAAGCAGCTACGAAAAGAAGAGCATTTCATGCCTACCGCTTTTAAATGAAAGATGCCCGTACGCCGGGAGTCGCAACACTTCGGCGGGCTATAGTGGCGCATCGTTTAGGTGCGGGGTTTGTCGGAATTTTTATAACTGGATAAAAACTCCTTATTTTTCAAATACCCAGTCTGCAAGCCACTTCCAAGAGATTTCAATGGATGATTTAAACCTCAGTAGCCGATTTAAACCGCAAGGTTTGCGGTGTACATCACGTTGAACTAAACCGCTGACGCGGTGACTGGTCATCACAGGCCGCCACCGC